>DATKSX010000229.1:0-3296 GCA_035531415.1 Chitinophagaceae bacterium | reverse complement strand
AAGCCGCAGGATGGCCTCTGCGAGCTCCCGGGAATAGGTTCCCCGGGCACATACCTGGGCTCCACCGAACAGGGAGTTCACCTCGTTCAGGGTGCTGCCTTCCAGGCAGCAAATTTTCCAGGGAAAAGGAAGGTCCTTATTCCAGGCCCGGTGTACCGCCCGTACGGCATGAGCGCTGGTGAACACGGCCCATCCCGCATCCACCTTCCGGATCATTTCGGAAATTTCCGCAGGGTCCTTTTCCAGAATGGAGATCAGGGGTTGGGAGTCGATTTCCAATCCATGGGCCATGGCCTGGCGGACCAGCTCCGCAGCCATCTCTTTCGTGGAAAGGATATGGTATTTAACTGGTTCCATTTCGGATGGTAGATAAAATCTGGCCGGCACCCCGGACCATTAAACCTGCCGCAGCTTCCTTTCCCAGGTCAAAGGAATCCCCGATGGTAGCAGCCGTTTCGGTTTCCAGTTTCTGCTTTCCGTCTGGAGATAGTATATTCCCTTTGAGGTGGAGCTGATCAGCTTCGATCCAGGCCCACGCTCCGATAGGGGCGGCACAACCCCCCTCGAGGCCCTTGAGAAAATCCCTTTCCTGCCTCACGCAAAGGGTGGTTGCCTGATCATTGAACTGCCGGCACCACTCAAAACATTCGGTATCCCCGTCCCGGGCCATCACCACCACGGCGCCCTGAGCCGGAGCCGGGAGCATCCAGTTCAGGGTAAGGAGCAGGTCCGGATGAGCTCCGATCCGTTCCAACCCCGCCTGGGCGAAAATTGCCCCGTCCCAGTTGCTTTCCTGCAGCTTTTTCAAACGGCTGCGAACATTTCCCCGGATGGGAAAGACCTCGTGACGGGGATATCGGTTGAGCCACTGGGCTTTCCTGCGAAGGCTTCCGGTGGCAATCCGGGCGGGGTAATCCGGATTTTCAAGAAATTCCAGGTCCTTTCTGCAAACCAGGACATCATTGGCAGGGCCCCGGCTCAGGACGGCCACCTGGATAATGCCTTCAGCCGGCTCGGTGGGCACATCCTTCAGGCTGTGTACCGCCAGGTCGATGGAACCCTCCAGCAGGGCGCTGTCCAGGGCCCGGGTAAAAATGCCGACGGTCCCAATTTGGTAGAGCGGAGTATGCAGGTCCTGATCCCCGGCAGATTTTATATGGATTAGTTCCGCTGTCTCACCGAGGTCCTGAAGGCGGTCTTTTACCTGCAGGGCCTGCCATACAGCCAGTTCGCTGTCCCTGGTTCCGATGCGCAGGACACGGGACATGGTCAGCTTTTTGGGCCGGTTTCGAAAAGTTCCCCAATCAGTTCAAGGTATTGCTCGCTTCGAGGATGCTCCTTTCGGACCTTGCTGGCCAGTAGGTTGATGGTTTTCTGAATGATTCTGGAGGAAACTTCATGAAAATCCTCCAGGCGGGAGGAGTTTTGAGGCTTGGGATGGGATATTTCGCTGGCGTGAATCTCCTGGAGCTTTTGCTTCACGGCCTGAAGCACTACGGCATGTTTCCGCATCTGGTACCAGTACAGAAATTCCCGCATGTTCTCCTCAATGAGGGCCGTGGCCTTGGGCACTTCGCCCTGTCTCTGGGACAGAGTTTCATCCTGGATCCTGGACAATTCATCCAGATCGATGAGCTTGATATGGGGAAGGGACCGGACTCCATCCTCCACGTTATGGGGAATGGAAAGGTCCAGGATGATCTTGGAACCGGAATGACGCAGCCAATCGAGCCTGACCGTTGGAGTCTGGGAATGGGTGGCCACCAGGATGATGTCCGCATCCCGAACCTGGTTTTCCAGGTCGCTGTATGCAGCGATATGCAGCTGGAATTGCTCGGCGAACTCCCGGGCCTTTTCGTCGGTGCGGTTGACCAGCGTGATCCGGGTGATCCCAAGCCGGTCCATCATGTTCTTGCAGGCATTCCTGCCTGTCTTTCCGGTACCTACCAGGAGGATATTTTTTGTTTGGATCCCGGGAACCTTTTCCAGCAGCTGGACAGCGGCGAAGGCAACCGAAACGGTGCCTGCGCTGAGGCTGGTCTGGTTCTTAATCACCTTGGAGACCTGCAGCACGCTGCTGACCACCCTTTCGGTGAAACTTCCTAAAAATCCCCGGTCCCTTGCAAACCTTGCGGCCTGTCGGACCTGGCTGACCACCTCGTAATCCCCCAGGATCTGGGAATCCAGGCCGGCGCTCACCGAATAAAGATGATTGATTGCCTTTTCCCCCGCAAAAATGTATGCCTTTTGTTGAAACAGGGAAACACCGCCGTTGGTCTGGCTGCAAACCAAATCGATCAGCTGCTCGGGATTTTCTGCGAACCCATAAATTTCAGTCCGGTTGCAGGTGGAAAGAAGAAACAACTCGTCCAGGCCCCGGGACCGAGCGAGTTCCAGGATGGCCCCATACTGTTCCTGATTGACCGCAAAAAGTCCCCGCGTTCCTGAATCGGACTTTCTGTAGTTGATGCCCGCGACAAAAAAATGGGAAATATCTTTAGTAATGCGAACCGCCATGAAAAGATCTGTTTAAATTCGTGTCCCCCGTTCCAATTGTCTTTTGAATGAATGCAGAAAGCCCTTGCCGTAGCCCCTGCGATCCCCAACTCCTGGAATGCGGAGACTCAAAATTAACTTCGGCTGGTTTCTTTCAAAGGGGGTACCTGTCATTAGTCTGTCATTTCTGATTTCGGCCCGGGTCCCATCGGGACAGCGTTTGACGGGAATTACGATTCCTTCAAAATCCTCTATTTTTGCGGCTTTCAGACCATGGCCGATTTCAACGCAAACCAGGGCATTTTGCTGATGAACCTGGGATCCCCGGATTCCACAAGCGTTCGGGATTTGAGAAAATACCTCCACCAGTTCCTGATGGACAAAAGGGTCATGGACTATCCCTACCTGGTTCGCAAGATTCTCGTGGACGGATTGATAGTCCCTTTCCGGGCCCCAAAATCTGCTGCTGCCTACCAGACGATATGGTGGCAGGAGGGATCCCCCCTGGTCGTGCTGACCCGCCAGCTCAGGGAAGCCTTAGCCCGGTTGATCCCCCAACCGATGGCCATCGCGATGCGCTATGGCCATCCTTCGACGGAAGGTGGATTTGAAGCACTTCTGGCTGAAGCCCCATCCCTGGAAGAGGTGATCCTTTTTCCGCTCTATCCCCATTATGCCATGTCCTCTTACGAAACGGCTGTGGAACTGGCCCGGGAGGTCTGGAAGCGGAAAAAGTACCGGTTCAGGATCAGGACCGTTGCGCCCTTCTTTGATCATCCTTCCTATATCCATGCACTCAG
>DATKSX010000228.1:0-2443 GCA_035531415.1 Chitinophagaceae bacterium | reverse complement strand
CTCCCTTCTGGTCACCGGCAACAGGCAATTGCTGGAAATCGCCCTGGACAATATCGTGCGCAATGCTTTCAAATTTTCCGATGATCAGACCGTAACCTGCACCCTCCAGGTGCAGGCGAATTCCGTAACCATCACGGTCCGGGACCAGGGGATCGGAATTTCCCAGGAAGACCTGAACCATATTTTCCAGCCTTTTTACCGCGGTGAAAATGCCCGGACCTATTCCGGGTATGGGATCGGCCTTTCCCTTGCCGACCGGATCATCGCCTTGCACAAGGGAAAGATCCAGGTCACCTCTGGACTGGGGAAGGGATCAGTTTTCCAGATCACCCTTCCGGTAACCCAGTCCGTTTAATCCCGTCCGGGAAGGAAATTTCTCTTACCATTCATTAAATTTCAAGACTAAAAATCATTTTCATGGAACTCTCTACACCGATCCGCGATCTTCTTGCCGGCTATTATGAAGGTTTTGAACGGAAAAAAGACTGGGAATCCTTCCTTTCCGATGATTTCAGGTTCACCGGAGGAGATATGACCCATACCGATCCCCAGGCGGGAAAAGCCGCCTACCGGGATGTTATCCAAAGGTTTTCCAGGCTTTATACCGGAATGCGCGTCAGCCAAATCCTGGTGGAAGGAGATCAGGCCTTTGTGATTGCGAACTATGATTATGTTCTTCCAAACGGGAAAAAAATCAGCGGGGATGTCGGGGAATACTGGAAGGCGAAAGGGGGGAAACTGACGGAACTCCGGATTTTCTTTGATACCGCATGGTTCATCAATAATTCCAAAACCTGATCCCATCCTGAGCCCCTACGGAAACTTCCCTTATGGATCGTTTTATTGGCCCCAACTGTCCGGAACCGGACAGGAGCTGTTCGGAAACATTACAATTTTTAACTTTACGTTATATGTAAATTCATTATTTATAGCATGTTATCCGTTGGCATTTTTTTAGTTTACCAAGCCTGGGCTTCCGCGTCTTTTCGCCGCGGGTGATCCTGGGAAATCCCCTAATTCTGAGCATTCAGGTCAGCAACTTAACGATTCATTATGTTCTGGAATCATTTCAAGATCGCCCTCAGGAACCTGAGAGCCCATAAGTCTTATTCCCTCATCAACATTCTTGGTCTCGCGGTGGGCATCGGGGTCTGCCTGATGCTTTATCTGGTCATTGCGTTCCAATCCAGCTTCGATGATTTCCATCCGAACCGGGACCGGATTTACCGGGTTTTAACCGAATTCCACCATGCAGATGCGAACGTATTTTACGGCCAGGGAGTTCCGTTTGGTTTACCCGTGGGGTTGAAGGCGGGCTTTCCCCAGATCCAAAAAATTGCTCCCATCTATTCAGACCAGCAGGAGCAGATCCTGGTCCTGGATCCCAGTGGATCGGTAGCCCGGAAATTCAGTGAGGACCAGGGAGTGTTCCTGACGGTTCCCGATTTTTTCGACATTTTTCATTTTCCCCTGCTGTCCGGGTCTTACGCTTCCCTGAAAGACCCGGGCAATGTTTTATTGACAGAGGATATCGCAAATAAATATTTCGGGGACTGGAAAGAGGCCCTTGGTAAAACCCTCCGAATCCATAATACCGACAACCTGAAAGTGACCGGCGTGTTGGCCAACCCACCGAAGAATTCTGATTTCCAGCTCCGGCTGGTGGTTGCCTGGGGTACGGGGGAGACCCAACAATTGGCTTCCTCCACGGATTGGGAGGGGGTGGGCAGCAGTTTCGGATGTTATATCCTGCTTCCGCCTCATATTTCGGTTTCCCGTTTCAACACACAATTGAGGGCCTTCTCCAAGCGGATGGAGCCTCCTGAGGACAAGGACAGCCATATCATTCAACCCCTCAGTGCGGTCCATTTTGATACCCACACCGGGGATTTCAGCGGCCAGTCCATGAGCCATCAATTCATGGATACCCTTTGGCTGATCGGATTCCTGATCCTGCTGATCGCCTGCGTTAATTTCATCAACCTTTCCACCGCCCAGGCTTCCAACCGGGGTAAGGAAATCAGCGTCCGCAAGGTCATGGGCAGCAGGTCCTGGCAGATCAGATCCCAGTTTTTTACGGAAACTTTCCTGATCGTTTTGGGTTCACTTTTCGTTGCGGTGGCGATAGCCACCCTCCTTTTGCCCTACCTCAACCAGATCCTGGATTTGCCGCTCCGTCTGAATTTGCTGGAGCCGTCGGTATTGATCTTCCTGGGCTCCATCCTGGTGCTGGTTACCCTGATGGCCGCGTTTTATCCTTCCTTTGTTCTTTCCCGGTTCAACCCGGTCCAGGCCCTTAAAAGCAATTTTCAATCCAACGGGCGCGGCATCCTGCTCAGGAGAAGCCTGGTCGTGGCCCAGTTCGGGATCGCTCAGGTGCTTATCATCGGCACCATCATCATCGCCCGCCAAATGAATTTTTTTATCCACCATCCGGTGGGTT
>DATKSX010000227.1:0-3902 GCA_035531415.1 Chitinophagaceae bacterium | reverse complement strand
TATGGCTCCTGTAAAAAACCCGAACCAAATGGAAGCCATTAACCGGATTACGGAACAGCTTTATCCTGTTGCCGAAAAACAGGTGATCCGGTCTTCCCGTTTCCAGGACGCCATTACCGGGTTGGAAAAAACCCATGGCCTGGACCGCCAGGCGGGGATCGACCTTTTTACCGGCAACCTGCTGGGGATGTTCATCCAGGCATTTGACGGAATCCGGGGCTTGTTAAGCAATGCCTTAATCCAATGGATCCGCCATCCGAAAATGCACCTTCCTGAATCCCGGCACCAGGAAGGGTTGGAAAAATTCCTCCGGGAAACCCTGCGTTTTGACCCCCCGGTCCATCACACCAGGAGGATCGCCCGGGTTGAAATCCTCATGGATGGGAAGAAGATTCAGAAAGGGGATTCCATCCTGGTCGTGCTGGCCTCTGCCAACCGGGATCCGGAACAATTTCCCCATCCGGGTGATTTCGATTTGGAAAGGCCCCAAAACCGGGACCACCTCAGCTTCGGGTACGGGACCCACCATTGTGTTGCGGATCATTTTGCCGCAGACCTGACCAGGGAAACCTTATCCTGGATGGTTTCCCGGTTCCCGCGCATCCGGCTGCTCGAGAAGGAAATCCAATTTGAACCGAAATCCAATGTCCGGCTTCCGGTCCACCTGCAAATTGCCTGCTCCACCTCAAATCCCAAACCATGATCGCAGTCATTTTCGAAGGGAAGGCTCAAAGCAGTCTTCAAAAGGAATACCTGGATCTTTCCGGCCAGCTTCGGCCGGTGATGGATCAGATCGAAGGCTTCATTTCGGTGGAACGATTCCAGTCCCTGGCCGATCCCGAAAAGGTCCTTTCCCTTTCTTTCTGGAAGGATGAGGAAGGAATTCGGCAATTGAGGGATCTGGAACTGCACCGGATCGCGGAAACCAGGGGAAAGGAAGCCATTTTTTCCGATTACCGGATCCGGGTTGCCGAAGTGACGCGGGACTACGGATTATTGGACCGGAAAGAGGCTCCCCCCGAGCTGAAACCCAGGGAGAAAACCTGAGCCTTTCCCTTTCCATCCCCAGGGCGGCCTCATTTTTCCAGGAATATCCTCCGGTCCATTTTTTCCAACTTCTGGATCCTCAACTGTACCTGGTAACGGGCGCCAATTTTTAGTAATTTGTACCGGGGGAATCCAGGCACCCGGGACCACCCGGGTATTTCCCCTTAACCTCCTGTGGATATGGATCGGGTGAAATTCGGCATGCTGTTGATGGCCTGGGCCCTATTGTCCGTTTTCCGGGTTGCGGCCCAGACGCCCCGGATTGATTCCCTGAAATCCCGTCTGGCCCAGGCCGGAAAGGGGGCGGAGTCACTATCTGTCCTGCTCGCATTATGCGACCAGGCCAGCTCTCTCTCCCTGGATTCCCTGCGTTTATTTGCCTCAAATGCCAAAGCCGTTGCTTCCCGTTATGGAAATCAGCATGATATCGGGCTGGCCGATTTTTATCTCACCCTTTGTCTGAACCGGGAAGGGCTAACCGACAGCGCCTTGCGGGTTTGCAACCGGAAGCTCGCAGAATTGACTGGTACCCGGGACCTCTACCTAAGATTCAAAATGCTCCAGATCGGCCTTATTGCCATAGTGTCCCGGACCAACGAGGCCCTGGACTCGGCCTATTCCCTGCTTAAAGAGGCTGAGATGGTCCGGGACACGGGACTGGAGATCCAACTAAAGAGCATGATCGGCAGTTTCTTCAGTGATGCCGGTCAGTATCCGGAAGGCCTCGGTTGGCTTTATGATGCAGACAGGACCAGCCTGGATCCCAAATATGATTCCCTCAAGAACAACGCGGTGGTTTTCTTCAACATCGGGCTGGATTTGAATTACCTGGGGAAATTTGATTCCGCGGAGGTCTGCGCTGAAAAAACGATCAGCCTGGCACGCAAATTCCAGAACCGCAACCTGCTGGCCTATGGCCTCGGTCTGAAGGCCTTCATCCTATCCTACACCGGGAAGCCTTCCCTGGCGGAGCAGCCCATGAAAGAGTCCCTGGGGATTTTTTTCCAGATGGGCAGTATCTACCAGGTGATCAACGCGATGACTGCCATGGCGAAATATTACACTGCAGCCGGAAAGCCAGAGAAAGGCATCCAGATCTGCAGGAACGCCCTGGCCCTGCTGGCCAAATACCCCATAGTGCCCAGGGAGATCATCTATGAGCAAATTGCCGCAGGCTACAAGGCAGCTGGGAATTACCGGAAATATTCCGAGACCCAGGAAATCCTCCTGGCCCTTAAGGATTCCACTTACCGGGTGAATGCCACAGATGCCATGACCGCCCTCCAGGCCCGCTACGATATCAGCCGGAATGAAACCCTGATTGCCAGCCAAAAACTCCAGTTACTCCACAAGGATCTCTGGATCTGGGGTTCGGTTCTGCTCATTTTGCTGATTTCGGCAGTCGTTTTCTTTACGTTCCAGCGGAACCGGAACCGGCATAAAGCCGCCCTTATCCTGGCGGAGGAAAAGGAGCGGAAACGGATTTCAGCGGACCTGCACGATAATATCGGAGCCTATGCTGCGGCCATCAGTGCCGGCATCGATGAAATCGAAAGGAGGAATCTGATTACGGACCCTGAGTTTGTCCGCAACCTGAAGGAATATTCCACCGGAATCATTTCCTCCCTGAGGGAAACCATCTGGGCCTTCAACCGGGAATCTGTTACCCTGGTCAACCTCCTGGACCGGATCAAGATCTATATTCAAAAAATCCAGAAAGCCTACCCCCTGATCCAGATCCGGATGGAGGAAAATAGTCCCGTTCCGAAAATTCTTTCTCCGGTACAGGCCCTGAATATAATCCGGATCATTCAGGAAGGGCTTCACAATGCCCTCCATCACAGCATGGGCACCGAGGTGCTGGTCCGATTGTCCACCCAGGAAGGATTTCTGGAGCTTAACATAGAGGATAATGGGGTCGGGTTTGATTTCGAGGGTATTCAGCCTCGGGGCCATGGGCTCAATAACATGAAAAAAAGGGCCCAGGAAGCAGGTTTCCGGCTTTCTTACTCCCGGATGGAACCCCATGGGGTGAGAGTCCGGTTGGTTTCAGCAGGCTAGGAAAAAATACCAAAATGTGAGTATTGATTCCGGGGATTCCCCTTCCGACCTTCAAGTAAGTGGAATTCGTATGGCCATCAGGATTGCTTTTGTGGATGACAGTAAGGTGAACCGAAACACGTTCGCCCAAAAGGTACAGCTATTCGACGACCTGGAAATCGTGTTCAATTCTGCCGACGGGGATGATTGCCTCAGGAGTCTGAAGGAGTCCCCTCCTGGCAAATTGCCCCAGGTCCTTTTCGTGGACCTGGAAATGGCCCCGCCTAATGGGATCCAGGTGATCCAGGTGGCCAAGGTCCTTTACCCCTGGATGTTTTTTATCGTCCTTACGGTCTTCGATGATGAGGAAAAGATTTTTGAAGCAATCCAGGCGGGCGCTGACGGATACCTGATGAAGGACGAAAATGCCATCGAATTGCGCAATGCCATTACCAATTGCCTGGAGCAGGGCGGAGCTCCCATGAGTCCGGCCATTGCCCGCAAGGCCCTGGAGCTGCTGAGCAGGTCCGATGCTCCGGTGGCAAAAGCCAGTGCGTCCCTTTCCCTGATTAACGAGCGGCTTTCCGACCGGGAAAAGGAGATCCTCCAGCAGATTGTCAATGGATTAAGCCCCAAGCAGATCGCCGAACAATTATGGATCAGTGTGTTCACCGTGCGCAAGCATATCGCCAATATATATGGTAAACTTCATGTAAATAACAACAGCCAGATTCTCGCCCTGGCCCATAAAAAGTCCAAGTGAACATTCCCTTCCCATTTCAGACTGCAAAAATAACCCTGGGCAGGCCCCAGAA
>DATKSX010000226.1:0-2093 GCA_035531415.1 Chitinophagaceae bacterium | reverse complement strand
GTCTGGGGCCTGGGGCTGAGACCAAAATCAGAAAGCATTCTGGGGGAAATCCAGCCCATGAACCAGGGAACCAGGAACTTAAGAGCATTAAGCAGGTAGGCCAGGATCAGCAGTTGCAGGGCCCTACGGAAAGAAGGCAGGACCTTGTTATGGGTGGAAAAGGTGAAGGAGATCCCCATCAGCATCATGAACAAAGGCGCGCCCGGGCCTTCGGCAAGAAAAGCCAGGATTTTCCCCAGTGTTCCCTGACGGACCGCAATATCACCGAACACCAGAACCGTATGAACCGGAGCCATGATCAGGACGGTGAACCCACGGGCAAAATCAATTTCTCGGATTCTCATAGCCCGGCCATTAATTCCCTTCCGGGGTTGAATTGGGAAAAAACTCCGTACGGCTGCAGCCATAAAGCCGGGCCTCCTTATCCTTCAGGGAAACCGTATCCCAATAGCGGAAGCCTGCCTGGCGGGCCACCAGATGGGCAGCGCGGTTTCGGGAATCGGGTTCGGCTATGATGCGGCGCACCCCCGGAAAGCTGAACAGGAACTCCAGAACGCTGCGGAGCACTTTCCCGCTCAGGCCAGGCAGGATCCTGCGGTCCGGGCCCATAAGCAGGTGGATGCCCAGATCCCCCGCCATGACGGGATATTTCATGCCGATCTCTAAACCGCGGGGGTCATAAACTTCCAACTGGCAAACAGGTCGGCCCTCCAGGAGGCCGAGATAGGCATGCGCTCCCGGGCCCCGCAGGACCATGTTATACCAGGCCTGAAAGGCTTTGGGGTGAAGGGACATGCCCCAGAATTCCCGGGCATGCGGCATGCAGGCCCAGGAATGGACCAGGTCCAGGTCTGAGGAAGGGTCCAGGGACCGGAGCAGGAAGGTATGAGACCCAATCCAGCAAAGGAACGGGGTAAGTGGTTGAAATGGGGTACGGGTAATCAGGGAATTCATTTTGGGTATTTTCACCGTTTTCCAAAAAACCAGGAATTGTTATTTTTAAGGGTCGGACCCTATTCCGTAACAGCAATCCAGTAGGACAAAGCTCATGGAGCATTTCCACTTCGATTTTCTTTTGCGGGATTATTATTTATGAAAGACGGATAAAAAATGCTATTCGAGTTACTATCTGATGAAAACCGGGAGATCCAATTCCCCGGAAAGATCCCTTTGGGATACCAGAAATTTCTGGTACCGGGATCAGAACGGCTCTCAGCGAACGGTTCCTTCGGCGGCATGCTGTTCCAGCAAAAGGCTGGCGAGGACTTCCAGATCCACTACACCAATTACCTGATCACCGAGCGGTCTTCCTTTCGGTGCCGGGCTCCCTTCGCCCTGGTGGAGCTGCAATTTTGCCTGCTGCGGGGGGTGGATTACCAGCTTGACCCCATCGGGAAGCTGAGCTTGAAGCGGTTCCATTATAATATCACCTATGTTCCCTTCACGGAGAACCGGGTGGAATTCTTCGATAGGCGATACTCCACCTTCGATATCCATTATTCCCTGGATTTCCTCCGGAGGATTGCCCCGGATTTCCCGGTCCTGGCTGGATTTCTGGAAAAGATCGAGAAAGGGCAGGCGGGACAGATCAGCCTGATCTCCCCACTGGCCAGCAGGGAGATGCTTTCGATCATCGGTAAACTCCTCCATCCGGATACCGCCAACCAGCTGGAGGAATTCCAAACCGAATCCCTGGTTAAGGATCTGCTGATCATGGGACTTCAAAGATTGGGGCAGGACCAGCCGCCTGGCTCAGAGCGGTTTACTGATTATGAAATCGAATGCATCCGGGAGGCCCGAAGGCTGATGCTGACTCATATGGATGAGCCCATGACCATCAAGGAGCTTTCCCAAAAAGTGGGGATCAACGATTTCAAGTTGAAAAGGGGGTTCAGGCAGGTGTTCGGCACCACGATGTATTTCGATTTCAGGGAGGAAAGAATGAAGCTGGCGGCCGGGTTGCTCTTGGATGGAGGCCTTTCCGTCCAGGAAATATCCTTTCGGGTGGGGTTCAGAAATGTTTCCAATTTCAGCACCGCTTTCCGCAAGCGATTCGGAAGCACCCCATCCCACTGGAAAAAATCCCGCTAAGC
>DATKSX010000225.1:0-8305 GCA_035531415.1 Chitinophagaceae bacterium | reverse complement strand
GGAGCAGAATTACCGCAGCACCAAGAGCATCCTCCATGCCGCCAACGAGGTGATCACCCATAACAAGACCCAGATCGAGAAAGCCCTCTGGACTGAAAACGGGGAAGGGGAAAAGATCCGCCTGGTGCGGACCATGACGGACAATGAGGAAGGCCGGTCAGTTGCGGACTCCATTACCGAATTGCGGCTGAGATACCATTTCGCCAACCGGGATTTCGCCATTTTGTACCGGACCAATGCGCAGAGCAGGAGCTTCGAGGAAAACCTGCGCAGGATGAACATCCCCTACCGGATCTATGGCGGGATATCCTTCTACCAGCGCAAGGAAATCAAGGATTTCCTGGGCTACCTCAGATTGATCGTCAATACCAAGGATGAGGAAAGCCTGCGCCGGATCATCAACTTTCCCCCCAGGGGCATCGGGAAGACCACGATGGAAAAGCTCACCATTATGGCCAACGACCGGGATATCCCGATTTTTGAGGCCATGAAGGATGCCGCAACTGCAGGAATCCGGGGAGGAACCCTGGAGACCATCGGAAATTTCATCCTGATGATCCGGAGCTTCCAGACCCAGCTGGAGCGCCAGAACGCTTATGAGGTGGCCATGCAGGTCTCCCGGTCCACCGGCCTGCTGAAGGAACTGTTTCACGACAAGAGCGTGGAAGGCGTGGCCCGGTACGAGAACATGGAGGAACTGCTGAATTCCATCAAGGAATTCACCGAGACCCCCACCGAGGATGGGGAATTGCTGGACAAAAGCCTGGGAAGCTATCTGCAGCAGATCACCCTGCTCACGGACGCGGACGAGGATAAAGAAAATGCCGATACGGTGAAGCTGATGACGATTCATGCCGCCAAGGGCCTGGAATTCCCCTGCGTTTTTGTGGGCGGTCTGGAAGAAGGACTTTTCCCCAACATGATGGCCAGCGGGACCCGGGAAGGGCTGGAGGAGGAAAGGAGGCTATTCTATGTGGCCATCACCCGGGCCAAGGCCAGGCTATCGCTTTCTTATTCCAATACCCGGTACCATTTTGGCAACCTGCAGCAAAACGACCCGAGCCGTTTCCTGGAGGAGATTCCGGAAAAGTATCTTGAAAAGAATTTTACCACCGCATATCCCGGTCGCTTCCAGCCGGGAAGAACCGGACCCCGGGACCGGGAAGGGTTTATCCCCCTGAAGCCGGTCTCAGGCGGCCTGAAACCACGAATGACCGCTCCAGGTCCCGGGGGCAACACCCGGGATTTTATCCCGGACGATCCCTCCCTGATGGAGGCGGGCAATGAAGTGGAGCACCAGAAATTCGGCACCGGCCGGATAATCCGGATCGAAGGGGCCGCGGGAAGCCGGATGGCCACCATCCTTTTTCCGAAGGCAGGTGGGGAAAAAAGGATCCTGCTGGGCTACGCCAGGCTCCGGCTCCTGAAACCGGAAGCTCCCGCAGGGGCAGGCCCCCGGGATGCATCACCGGATCCCATTTCGGGACTGGATCCTTTCCAGGGCGGAGACCCCGGGGTTGCCTGACACGGAAGGGAGGATGGGGAAATGGACCGATATGCTGAACTTTGCAGGACATGAATGATCTTCATATCACCCTGGTACAATCCGACCTGCACTGGGAGGATCCAGAGGCCAATCTGGCCATGTTCGGAGAGAAGCTATCCCGGCTTCCGGAGCAGACGGACCTGGTGGTCCTTCCCGAAATGTTTCCGACGGGTTTTTCCCTCCATCCCCAAAAACTGGCCCAGGCCATGGACGGGCCCGTGGTCCGGTGGATGCAGGAAAAGGCCCGGGGCCTTGGAGCTGTGATCACCGGAAGCCTGATCATCCGGGAAGAAGGGAGGTACTACAACAGGCTGATCTGGGCGGTTCCTGACGGGACCCTGGGGACCTATGATAAACGCCATCTTTTTTCCCCGGGTCGGGAAGACGGCGAGTTCACCCGGGGAAACAAGCGCCTGATCGCCCGACTCCGGGGATGGAAAATCTGTCTGAACATCTGTTATGACCTCCGGTTTCCGGCATGGACCTCCAACCAGGCGGGGTCGGAATTTGACCTGCTGCTTTATGCTGCCAGCTGGCCCGGGAAAAGGAATCTCGCCTGGAACACCCTGTTGCAGGCCAGGGCGATCGAGAACCAGTGTTTTGTTGCCGGAGTAAACCGGGTGGGCACCGATCCTTCCGGTGAGGTATACGACGGGGATTCCTCCCTGATCGGCCCGACAGGGGAAATCCTGCGCAGGGTCTCGGGAAAAGAAGCCGTCATCCCGTGCACCTTGTCCTGGAAAGAACTGGCCTCTTTGCGGGAATCTTTTCCCTTCCTCAGGGATGGGGACCAGGTGATGCTGGCCTAATACCCCGTTTTCAATCCCTATGGTTCGAAAATGAAAACAGCCTACCATCATTGCACCCTGTTCACCGGGGACACCCAGCTCAAAGAAGCCGCCCTGCTCACTCAGGACGGTATCGTCGAGCAGGTCATCAGCGATAAGCAGATCCCTTCAGGGTATGAACTCAGGGACCTGGGCGGACTGATGGCTGCACCTGCCCTGATTGACCTGCAGATTTACGGCGGGGCCGGTAAATTGTTCTCCCTCTATCCTTCCGTGGAGGCCCTGGAAGGGATCCGCCGGTTTTGCCAGGCGGGAGGGGCCTCCCATTTCCAGGCAACGGTGGCCACCAATTCCCTCCAGATCATGCATGCCGCCATTGATGCGGCCAAATCCTACCGCGCCCAGGGGCTGCCCGGCCTGATCGGACTGCACCTGGAAGGGCCCTATATCAATCCCTTGAAAAGAGGAGCCCACCTGGAACGGTATATCCATGTGCCGACGGTGGAGGAGGTAGACCAGCTCCTGGAGCGTGCGGAAGGAGTGGTCACCATGATGACCCTGGCTCCGGAACGGTGCCCGCCATCCGTCATCAGTAAACTCCAGGACCATGGCGTGGTGGTTTCGGCGGGTCATAGCATGGCCAGTTTCCGCCAGGCCATGGATGCTTTTGACAAAGGAGTCCTGGCAGCCACCCACCTGTTCAATGCCATGAGCCCCCTGCAGGGCAGGGAGCCCGGCCTGGTCGGGGCGATTCTGGACCATCCCGGAGTCCGGTGCAGTGTGGTGGCCGACGGGATCCATGTGGATTTCAATTCCATCCGGATCTGCAAGAAGATTATGGGAGAAAGGCTCTGGCTGATCACGGATGCCGTAGAGGAGAACCCGAAGGGGGACTATGTATATATCCGAACCAGCGACCGGTATGTGACCGGGGAGGGAATCCTCGCCGGTTCGCTGCTCACCATGATGTCTGCGGTGAAAAACTGTGTGACTGAGATTGGCATCTCCCTGGAAGAATCCCTGAGGATGGCTTCCACCTATCCTGCACGGGTGATCCACCGGGAAAAAGAATTCGGGAAACTGCTGCCCGGCTGCAGGGCCGATATCGTCGTGTTTGACGGGGAGTACCAGGTCAGGGAACTGATCACCGGGAAAGACCAAAAGACCCCTTTCAGGGGCTGAAGGCATTCCAGCCTTCCCTGGGAAGATCGATCCGGTCCCCACCGGAAGTGACCAGACTTACCCCTTCCTCCGGACCGGTAATATGACCGATCACGCTGACCAGGCCGGATTGTTCCACTGCCTCGTAATCCTGTTGTCCGATGGTGAACAGCAACTCGTAATCTTCCCCCCCGTTCAGGGCGCAGGTCACCGGATCCATATGGAATTTTGCCGCCACCCGCCTGGTGTCTGCGTGTAACGGGATCTTATCGCTATACAGGGAACAACCCACCCCGCTTTGCTTGCAGATATGATGCACCTCGGAACTGAGGCCGTCGCTGATATCCATCATCGAAGTAGGCGTAACCTGCTGGTCCTGGAGCATCCGGATCACATCGGCCCGGGCCTCCGGTTTCAGGTACCGTTCCAGGACATAGTTTTCCCCTTCAAGGTCTGGCTGCACCCCGGGATGCTCCTGGTAGATCCGTTTTTCCCTTTCCAGCAGCTGAAGTCCCAGGTAAGCTGCGCCCAGGTTTCCGCTCACGCAAAGGAGGTTCCCCTTCCGTGCCGTGCTGCGGCGGACGAAACGGTCCGGAGCGATCTCCCCCACCGCGGTCACGCTGATGAAAAATCCCTTCATGGAGCTGGACAAATCCCCTCCAGCCAGGTCGACCCCGTATTTTTCACAGGCGAGATAGACTCCTTCATAGAACTCCGAAAGCGCTTCCACCGAGAAACGATTGGAGAAGGCCAGGCCCAGCAGGACCTGGGTCGGGAGGGCATTCATGGCATATATATCAGAAAGATTGACCACGATAGACTTATATCCCAGGTGCTTCAGGGGATTATAGCTCAGATCAAAATGGATCCCTTCGACCAGCAGATCGTTGGTGATCACGGTCTGCCTGCCGAACTGGTCGATCACGGCTGCATCATCGCCCACCCCGAGAATGGTGGAGGCATTGCGCAGCTCGATATTGCGGGTGAGGTACTCGATCAACCCGAATTCACCGAGGTCCCGTATTTCAGTCCGTTCTTCCATGATGAGCCGGTTCAGTTTTCCCGCAGGGCTTCCAGCATCTGGTTGTGGATTTTGCCGTTGGAGGCCAGCAATTCTTTCTGGTATGGGGAATAAGGATTGCCCCCGAAATCCGTCACGGAACCTCCCGCCTCCCGCACCACCAGCATACCCGCCGCGGAATCCCAGGCCTGAAGGTTGAATTCCCAGAATCCGTCGAATCTGCCGCAGGCGACCCAGCAAAGGTCCAGGGCAGCTGATCCCAGCCTTCTTACCGGAATTCCCCTTCGGACGAAACGCTCAAAGGTCTTCACCGGGTCGTTTTCCGCGTTTTGCCAACTATAGGGAAAACCGGTCACCAGCAGGGCCCGTTCCATGCTTTGGAGAGGAGAGACCTGGATCCTTTTATCATTAAGGGATGCCCCGAATCCTTTCTGGGCGAAGAAGAGCTCCTCTGAGAAAGGATTGAAGACCGCCCCGAGAATCATTTCCCCATCCTTTTCCAGCCCGATGGAAACTGCACAGATCGGAATCCCGTGGGCATAATTGACCGTACCGTCGATGGGATCGATGATCCATTTGTATTCCGATGCGGTGGGGATCTCCCCGGCCTCCTCGCTGAGGATAAAATGGTCTGGGTAATTGCGGCGGATCGAATCGATGATGGCTTGCTCGGACTTTTTGTCCACTTCGGTGACGAGGTTATTCAGGGTGTCCTTACTGGATATCTCGAACCTTCCCCCGAAATATTCCTTCAGGATCATGGCCCCGGATTCGGTTGCGTGCAGGAGGGTCTCTTTCAACATGGCGCAAAGGTAACAAGGGTGGCTGAACCGGCCCCGGCAGTTCGCAAAAAAAAGCCCGGCCAATGGGCCGGGCTTTGAAAATCTTGCTCTTGTTGGTTTACCTCTTGCGCATCAGGTTCGGATGCGGAGGCGGCACCGTGTTAGGTCCGTTGTCAGAAGCGGTGGCCACCCTGAAGTCGACCGTCTTGGTGTCGCCGGGTTCTCCGCTGTATACGAAGATCAGGCGGTCACCGGAGATCCCTTCCTTTTCCGTGAGGTAGGTGATCACGGCATTCACGCGATCCCAGGACAGCTGTTCGCTGGCCTTGGAAGCTTCGGCATGCCCGGTCACTACAACCTTACAGTTCGGGTTCTGTTTCATCTGGCTGGCCACATTGTCCAGGTTGGACTCCTCGGCGGTGGGAATGGTTACGGAATGGCCCTTGAACATTACGCTGGGAAGATACCCCAGGTTGCAGGCGGGCTGAATGTTCTTGCAGCATTCCGGATCCGGGCATTTGCCCACACCATCCGCATCCACTGGCTGGCAATAAGTCGGGGTGATCAGCTGTTTGTCCTTATAGTCCGGCACACCGTCACCGTCCGTATCCAGCGGGCAGCCATGTACATCGACCTGAACTCCGGCAGGAGTATTGGGACAACGGTCAAACTGGTCGGTTACGCCATCGCCATCTGCATCAGGAAGCACCGGGGTCGGTATCTTCATGTGGTGCGGGGCATTCAGCTCGGTATAAGCATAATCCAGCGGGTTCATCCACCACAGCGGCTGTACGCGCTTGGCGGCATTGCCCAGGGCGAAATTGACCCCGACGCTGGTATAGGAAGGAAAATCCTGTCCGTAAATCTTGGAACCCTCTTCATTGAGGGGTGCCCCGGTCAGATAAATATCGAAGGGCATCGTCAGCTTTTCTTCCAGGGAAAGAGAAACCCTCGGGGAGAGTTTCAGGGAAACCCCTGCTCCCAGGTCCAGGCTGTTTCTCGGACTCCAGCTGGGGGGAACCTGATTCAGGTTCGGGGTCCTGTGCTGAAATAGGGCAGCAGAGGAATAGGATCCGGTCAGCAGGCTTTTCAGCGCACTGCGGATCTGGGACCTGCCCTGGCTGAAATTGACGGAGGAATAGTCGTATAAACCTCCGGAAGAACTGAGTTGGTTGATGGTAGTATGGTAAAGCAAAAGGTCATATCCTACCAGCGCGTAGAAATTCAACTTGCTATCGGCGCGGTGGAACATGATGTTATTCAGGGAAATAAGCATGTCCAGGGACAGGTTATGGGATATCATTTGATAATTATCCACAAAACCGGTGCCCTGCGTCCGATATTCCGTTGCCAGGGGCTCGGGTAGGTTTCCGTATTGTTGGGATAACTCTATATTCATCCCTTTGGCCATCCCGTAGTTATATCCCAAACGGAGGGAAAACACATAACCCAGGGATTTGCGGATGTTAATCCCCAGGCCCCAACCGGGCAGAGGAGTAATGTTGCTGTTGACCAGATAAAGGCCCCCGTTGATTCCCAATACCCACATATCCCTTGGTTTTGCGGGATATATGCTTTGGTTGGCCATGAAACTCCTTTGTTGGTCCATTCTGGAAGCAGGAATGTACGCAGTGTCTAGATAATCATAGGTGCTCCCTCCGGCAGTTGCTGCCGTAGGACTGGTGGTTTGCCCGAGTACAGCAGACGTACTCAGGAGGCTAAATAAACCTGCTAATAGGAAGTACTTTTTGCTTGCCATATTTTAATCGTTTTAGAAAGGAAGATTTAAAAAAATTATAATTTAATAATTTCTAATTAGCAAAGGTATAAATAGAAAAACAATCTGCAAATTTTTTCTGGGGATAGGGAATAAACCTCCATTTTCCCCCCTTTTACCTAGGTTTTTTTGCAGGCTTATAAGGATAAGCAAAAATAATTCCAAAAAAGTCCCCCAGGGCCATTGCCCCGGCGCCTCCCTTTAGGGGGAGAATCCAGAAACATATAGTTTAGTGCCCTAATTTCGAGCCATGGAGGAAATCCGGCAGTTGATCGGCATGGAACTGAGGGAATTTGAGGTCAAATTTGCCGTGGCAATGAAGAGCAATACTCCCCTTTTGGACCGGATCATGCACTATATCGTGAAACGGAAGGGGAAGCAGATCCGGCCTATGTTTGTTTTCCTCTCTGCCCGGCTTTTCGGCCCGGTCAATGAGTCAAGCTACCGGGCTGCCGCCCTGGTAGAACTCCTCCACACGGCCACCCTGGTCCATGACGACGTCGTGGACGAATCCATGGAACGCAGGGGTTTCTTTTCCATTAACGCGCTGTGGAAGAACAAGATAGCGGTTCTGGTGGGGGATTACCTCCTTTCCAAGGGCCTCCTGCTTTCTCTGGAGAACAATGATTTCGAGATACTTAAGCTATTATCCACCGCGGTCCGGCAGATGAGCGAGGGAGAGCTTCTCCAGATTGAAAAGACCCGGAAACTGGACATCGGGGAAGCAGTCTATTTTGAGATTATCCGGAGCAAGACCGCTTCCCTGCTGGCCTCTGCCTGCGCGGCAGGGGCCTATTCCACCAGCGGAGAAAAAAGCCAGGCCGCCCTGATGCGGGATTTCGGGGAAAAGATCGGGGTGGCTTTCCAGATCAAGGATGACCTTTTCGATTACGGCAATAACCAGATCGGGAAGCCCACGGGAATGGATATCCGGGAGAAAAAGATGACCCTGCCCCTCATTTATACCCTGGGGAGCACCGACCCCCAGACCCGCCGCAGGATCATTCATATCGTCAGGAACCAGAACAGGGACAAGGCCAGGGTGGCGGAAGTGATTCAATATGTGAAAGAATCCGGGGGAATCCGGTATGCGGAAGGAAAAATGCTGGAATACCGGGAAGCAGCATTTGGTATCCTGAGGAGCTTTCCGGACAGTGCGATCCGCAAAGGCCTGGAATCCCTGGTGATCTATACTACCGACCGGAGTTATTAGGACCAGATAAGTTGCAT
>DATKSX010000224.1:0-5616 GCA_035531415.1 Chitinophagaceae bacterium | reverse complement strand
CTGGTCCCCGAAAGCCTGTTTGGCCAGCAACTGGCAGTCATCGAAATTTCCATCCACCTCCAGGACCCGGATATTTCCGGATGCCGTGGTCATTTGCCTGCGCTGCAACGGGCTCACCCTGCCGGAAGGATAGAGGATCGTAACCCGGATCCCGGATAAATCACTGAACCCCTGGGCCACCGCCCCGCCGGTATCGCCCGATGTGGCGACCAGGATCTGGATATCCCCGGGATCGTCTTTGCGGAAATATTGCATGAGGCGGCTCATGAACCGGGCCCCGAAATCCTTGAATGCGAGGGAGGGCCCGTGGAAGAGTTCCAGGACATGCTGGCGGGATTCCAGCTCCACCAGGGTAACCGGAAAATCAAATGCCTCCCCGATAATCGTCTCCAGGGAGCCCGGATCCACTTCATCTTCCAGCAAGGCCCGGAGGACCGTGTAAGCATTCTCCCGGAAATTTTTTCCCCGCATCCCCTCCAGCTTTCCCTTTTCAAGCACCGGAATGGACGCGGGCATGTACAGGCCTCCGTCCGGAGGCATGCTGCGCATCAGCGCCTCCCGGAGGCCCACAAGGTGCTCCTGGTTTCGGGTGCTGTAAAGTTTCATGATTCGACTGATGGCGGGTTTCCCTCCAGGATGGAGGGTCCTTCCCTGTTGACCGAAGATACATAGCCTTCGGAATCTATTCCACCCCGGAACAGTTCCTTCCTCAGGGCCTCCACCACGCATTGTGCGGCCTCCCGGGTGGAGGAAAGTGCAAAAATGGCGGGCCCGGATCCGGAAATCCCAAATCCAAGGGCGCCCTGCTCCAGGGCGATCTCGCGAAGACGGTAGAACCCGGGGATCAGGATGGCCCGGGTGGGCTCGATGATCACGTCCTGCATGGAACGGCTGATCAGCTGGTCATTCTCCTGGTACAAGCCTGCCACCAGGGCTCCGACATTGCCCATCTGGCGGACTGTATCGGAAAGGGGAATCATTTTTTTGATGATCCTGCGGGCATCCCGGGTCTGGATCTCGATCTGGGGATGGACCAGGGCGCAGACCAGGTGCGCCGGGGTATGGAGCCGGATCACATCCAGCGGGTCGTAACTGCGGATCAGGACAAATCCGCCAAGCAGGGCAGGAGCCACATTATCGGCATGCCCCTGGCCGCAGGCGATGCGTTCTCCTTCCAGGGCGATTGCAAGCATCCGGTCCGGGTCCACCCGGCTTCCCCTAAGGGTGTTGATCGCGAAAAGTCCGGCGATGGTGCTGGCTGCGCTGGATCCCAGTCCGCTGCCAACCGGCATCTTCTTGAACAGTTCGATCTCCACTCCGCAGCCCTGGTCTCCGGTCAGTTCCAGGTACCGCATCACCACCGCGCTGGCGGTGTTCCGGTAAGGGTCCGTAGGAAGCAGTCCCCCGTCCCCGTGAATGGCCCTGATCCGGACCCCGGGAGGCCCGGTGAGCCGCAGGATCACCTCATCGCCCGGGACATTGACGGCAAAGCCCAGGACATCGAAGCCGCATACGATATTGGCCACGGTGGCCGGGGCGAAAACCCTGATGGAATCCATGCAATGCGTTTTCAGATCATTGATATCCCACGGCCCCCACCTTCACCAGGTCCGCGAAAACCCCGGCGGCGGTAACTTCGGCTCCGGCACCGGGGCCCTTGATCACCAAAGGACAGTTGCTGTACCGTTCCGTGGTGAAGGAAATGATGTTATCACTGCCGCTCAGGGAATAGAAAGGATGGGATGCATCCACCTCCTTCAGGCCGATGGTCACTGCTCCCTGGTCCAGGCAACCGATGAAACGCAGAACCTTTCCCTTCGCCACGGCCTGCTCTTTCAGCCGACCGAAATGGGATTCCGAGCGGTGGAGCTCGCGGTAAAAATCCCCGATGCTTTCCGCCTCCAGGCAACTCGGCGGGAGGATCTGCTCGATCACTACTTCTTCAGGCTCGAGGGGATACCCGGAATCCCGGGCCAGAATCAGCATCTTGCGCATGAAGTCTCTTCCGCTCAGGTCATCCCTGGGATCGGGCTCGGTATAGCCCAATTGCTGGGCCTGACGGACGACATCATGAAAGGAGGCATCCCCCGTGAAATGGTTGAAGATATAGGATATCGTCCCTGAAAGGATGGCTTCAATCCGGATGATCCGGTCCCCGCTTACCAGCAGGTCCCGGAGCGTGCTGATGATGGGCAACCCGGCTCCGACGTTGGTCTCATAGAAAAAGTCCACCCCGTATTTGCGCACCGCCTCCCGGAACCTCCGGTACTGGTCATAGCTTCCGGAATTCCCGATCTTGTTGCAGGTCACCACCGAAATATTGGCCCTGAAAATTTCCTCATACCATTGCACCACTTCGGGGCTGGCCGAGTTGTCGATAAAAACGCTATTGGGCAGGTTCATCGCTTTCATCCGCCGGACAAAATCCCCCAGGCCCGCCGTTTCCCCGCCGGCCTGGAGCGCCTCCTGCCAGTTGGAAAGCGGGATGCCATCCTCACTGAAGATCATCTTGCGGGTATTGGTAATCCCCATGACCCGCAGCCTCAGGGAATTATTGCGGAGCAGCGCTTCCTCATGGGAATGGATTTGGGCCAGAAGGGTCCTGCCGATATGGCCCACCCCGAGATAAAAAATATGCAGGGTTTTCTGGGCATGAATGAAAAAGGCGTCATGGACCGCATTGAGCGCCTTGGAAAGGTCCTTGCGCTGGATGGCGACCGAGATGTTGAATTCCGAAGAGCCCTGGGCAATCGCAGCAACATTCACCCCGTTGCGACCCAGGGCGCTGAACAGCTTCCCGGACAGCCCGTGAGTCTTTTTCATGTGCTCTCCCACGACGGCCATAAGTGCGAGGTCCTGCTCCAGGGTGGGCCTTTCGATTTTCTGGGTGAGCAGTTCCAGCTCGAACTCCTTTTCGATCAGGATCCTGGCCCGGGCCGCGTCCCCCGGGCTGACCGCGAAAGTGATGCTGTGTTCGGAAGAAGCCTGGGTGATCAGGATGATATTGATGCCTTCCCGGGCCAGCAGGGAGAAAAGCCTTCCGCTGAACCCTGTTTTGCCGATCATGCCTCCACCCTCCACATTGACCAGGGTCACTTCGTTGATGGAAGAGATGCCCCGGATCAGGCTCCCATTGGTGAGCGTCTTATCCCGGATAACGGTTCCCGGGAAATCGGGGTTGAAGGTGTTTTTGACCAGGACCGGCACTTTCTTGAGGAAGACCGGGATCATGGTGGGAGGGTAGATCACCCGGGCCCCGAAATAGGAAAGCTCCATCGCTTCGGTATAGGAAATCTCCGTCAGGGAGATCGCCCTGCGCACCATCTTGGGGTCTGCGGTCATGAACCCGTTCACATCGGTCCAGATCTGGATCTGTTCGGAATCCAGGGCGGCGCCCAGGATGGCTGCCGTATAATCGCTCCCTCCCCGGCCCAGGGTGGTGGTCTGTCCCTTTTCGTTGGAGGCGATGTATCCGGTGACACACCACAGGGCCTCCGGAACGGCATGGACCGCACCCCGGATCCGAAGGTTGGTCTTATCGAAATCCACCCGGGCATTGCCGAAGTTGCTGTCGGTGTGGATCCATTCCCTGGAATCCTGAAATCTTACGCACCCGTAATATTGCCCGAGGATCCTGGAAATAACCAGGGTGCTGCAAAGCTCCCCGTAGGCCGCGATATGGTCCCGGGTCCTGGGCGATCTTTCGCCCACGGCCTTCACCCCGTCGAGCAGTTCCTCCAGCTCATTGAAATAGATTTTCAGGGGCATGATGGCCGCGTTCTGCTTACGGACGGGAAGGAGTGCCTGGATCAGTTCCAGGTGCCGGGATTCCATCTGGCGCAACAGGGGAGAAAAATCCTTTCCCTCCTCGGCCAGGGAGCCCATTTCGAGCAGGTCATTGGTGACCCCTCCCATGGCTGAAATGACCAGAGCGACCCGCTCTCCCCGATCCTCCATTTCCCGGACGACCCCCACGATGGTCCGGACTGGTTCCACCCCGCCTACCGAGGTCCCTCCGAATTTGAGCACTTTCATGGTACTTCATTAAACCAAAGCGCCTTCCCCTGGAGGAAGGCGCCCGATGAACTGATATTTTTGGACAATCCTTCCTTAGGTCATGCTGGTCCCGGTAATAATGGTGGTGGTAACGGAAGTAAACCTTCCGGAGCAAGAGGCTGTGATCAATAACGGTATCAACTGGACGGACATGAAGATTCTGTTCTTTTCCGGTTCAAAATTAAATAATTATTCAGGAAAAACAAAAAATACTTGGAAATCAGTTAAAATTCTTGCCATTTTTTTAATATTATCAATCAAATACCCCCTTCCTTCCCCGAACGCTTCCATATTCCCCTACCCGGGATATTTTCCCAATTTTGTCCCAACTTGTATTCCGTTTACCCCCGGATATTTTGTGGCCCGGGGATTTCCAACTTAAACCGGTCCGATGAAAAAAACTATCTGGCTCCTGCTTTTTTCCATCCTCTGGCTTTGCTCCCGGGCCCAGCAGGGGGAGCCCCCTTATGTAGCACCAAAAGATAGCCTGGTGATGCAGAAGCTGCATTGGTGGGAAGGATTGAAATTCGGGCTGCTGATGCATTGGGGCGCTTACAGCCAATGGGGGGTCGTGGAAAGCTGGAGCATCTGTCCCGAAGATGAAGGCTGGACCCAGCGGCATGGCCACGGCTCGGAAAATTATTTCGACTACAAAACCCGGTACGAACATCTGCTGACCACTTTTAACCCGGTGCATTTCGATCCGGCCAAATGGGCTGCTGCCGCAAAATATGCCGGCATGCGATACCTGGTTTTCACCACCAAGCACCATGACGGTTTCTGCATGTTCGACACCAAACAGACGGATTACAAGATCACCTCGGACAGCTGTCCCTTCCACAACGATCCCCGGGCGAACGTCACGAAGGTCCTTTTTGACGCCTTCCGAAAGCAGGGATTCGGGATCGGGGCCTATTTTTCCAAGCCGGACTGGCATTCCCGGGATTTCTGGTGGCCCTATTTCCCTCCCCTGGACCGGTTCCCGAACTACGATGAGGCCAAATACCCCGCGCGTTGGAAGCGGTTCCAGGATTTCACTTACAACCAGATTCAGGAGCTGATGGGAGGGGAATATGGTAAAATCGATATTCTATGGCTGGACGGGGGATGGGTCAGGCCGCATTCCACCCGCGAAATCGCCGCCAACCCGAGGGTCAACGACGAGGTGAACATGCCCCGGATCGCAGCCATGGCCCGGTCCCTCCAGCCCGGCCTGATCATGGTGGACCGGGATGTGCCGGGCCCTTATGAGAATTACCGGACTCCGGAGCAAAATGTTCCTCCGGGCCGCCTGCCCTACCCCTGGGAAACCTGCATGACCATGGGAAATTCCTGGAGCTATGTTCCCGGGGATCATTACAAGTCCGTACATATCCTGGTCCAGCTGCTCATCCGGATCGTTTCCCGGGGAGGTAATTTCCTGCTCAACATCGGTCCCGGACCGGACGGGGATCTGGATCCCGTGGCCTACCAGCGGCTCAAAGGGATCGGCGACTGGATGGCCATCAACAGCACGGCAATCTATGATACCAGACCGGATTCCCCTTATGCGGAAGGAAA
>DATKSX010000223.1:0-3516 GCA_035531415.1 Chitinophagaceae bacterium | reverse complement strand
AAAATGAGGGTTAGCTTTCGGGCCATGTTTTGGAAGGAATCCGGGACAAAGCTACCAAGTATTTGGATTTTCCTGCATTCGATTTTCAGCTCAGCTCCTGCGGTACAGGTTGGCCGGAAATTTTCCGTCAGGACCCAGGGCCTCTGCGATGCGCAACAGCTGATTGTATTTGGCAATCCGGTCCGTCCTTGAGGCGGAACCGGTTTTGATCTGCCCGCAGTTCAGGGCAACAGCCAGGTCCGCAATCGTGGTGTCCTCTGTTTCTCCGGACCGGTGACTCATCACGGTTGTGTATCCGTGGGTTTGTGCGAGCTGAACGGTATCGATCGTCTCGGTCAGGGTGCCGATCTGGTTCACCTTGATCAGGATGCTGTTGGCGGCTCCTTCGGCAATTCCCTGCTCCAGCCTCTTTACATTGGTCACAAACAGGTCGTCCCCCACCAGCTGGATCTTTTTGCCCAGCCCGGAGGTCAGGGATTTCCACCCGTCCCAGTCATCTTCGGCCATGCCGTCCTCCAGGGATATGATGGGGTAGCGGGAGACCCAGTCCGCCCAGAACTGGACCATGGCTTCACTGGTCAGGCTGGACCCTCCCGATTTATGGAAATGGTATTTGCGGTCCGCGGAATCATACATCTCACTCACCGCAGGGTCTAGTGCGATCGCGATCTGGCTGCCGGTTTTGAATCCGGCAGCACCGATGGCATCGAGGACCGTTTCGATGGCTTCCTCGTTGCTCTGCATATTGGGCGCAAAACCGCCTTCGTCCCCGACGTTGGTGGAATAGCCTTTCTTTTTCAGCACCGATTTAAGGGTATGGAACACTTCGACCCCCCAGCGCAGGGCTTCCGGGAAATCCGGGGCGCCCAGGGGAACCACCATGAACTCCTGGAAATCGATTTTGTTGTCTGCATGCGCCCCGCCGTTCAGGATGTTCATCATGGGAACCGGCAGGGTCCTGGCGTTGACTCCCCCGATGTAGCGGAACAGGGGAAGCCCGGATTCCTGGGCCGCGGCTTTGGCCACCGCAAGGCTCACCGCAAGCATGGCGTTGGCTCCGAGTTTGGACTTGTTCTCCGTGTGGTCCAGGCCGATCATCATCCGGTCGATGCCCGCCTGGTCGAAGGATTCCATGCCGGTGATGTGGCCCAGGATCAGTTCGTTGACGTTGCGTATGGCTTTTAGCACCCCTTTTCCCTGGTAAACCGATTTGTCGTTGTCCCGAAGCTCCACTGCCTCGTGCACCCCGGTGGAGGCTCCGGAGGGGACTGCTGCCCTGCCCATGAAACCCTCCCGGGTCATTACGTCCACTTCCACGGTGGGATTACCCCGGCTGTCCAGGATCTGACGGCCGCGGATTCCAGTGATGATGCTCATTTCCGGTTCTAAGATTTAGGATGAATGATCAGGCCTTGCAACATCGGTCAGCTCCCGGAAGATCTCCTCAAGGCTGGAGGAACTGCTTTGCAAAGAAACGATGTTCAGGTTGTTCCTCAAAGCGAATTCCATGAGCTTTTTGCGGGTCTGGTCTGGATCGCCTGCCCGGATCTCCCAACTGCAGGCTCCCAGTTGACGGAGGGCCGCGGCACCATAGGTTGCTTCCAGTTCCTGCACCGGGGGAGCCTGGGAAAACTCCACGGTGACCCGGTGTTCCCGCCCCTGTATCTGGCGCAGGGCGCCCACCGGGCTGTCCGCCGCGATCCTTCCCGCGCTGATGATGATCACCCGGTCGCAAAGGGCTTCCACTTCCTGAAGAATATGGGTGGACAGCAACATGGTTTTGTCTTTTCCCAGCTCCCGGAGCAGGGAACGGATCTCCGTAAGCTGGTTGGGGTCCAGGCCCGAGGTCGGTTCGTCCAGGATCAGCACTTCGGGATCGTGCAATAGCGCCTGTGAAAGGCCCACGCGCTGGCGGTATCCCTTGGAAAGGCTTCCGATTTTCTTGTGCTGCTCAGGGCCCAGGCCAGTCATCTCAATCACGGCCTTGATCCGGGCCGTCGATTTGCTTCCCAGCCCGTGGAGGCGGGCATGAAAACCGAGGTATTCCCGGACGTACATTTCGGGATATAGCGGGTTGGATTCCGGGAGGTAACCGATCCGGCGATGCACTTCCAGGGGCCTGGACCGGACGTCAAAACCTGCTACCTCAGCCCGGCCCGAATCGGGGTTCAGGCAGCCGGCAAGGATCTTCATGGTGGTGGATTTCCCGGCTCCGTTGGGGCCCAGGAAACCGGCAATTTGTCCGGCATCGACGGAAAAGGAAATATCCTCCACCGCCCGGGCGGGACCATAATGTTTGGTGAGATGCTCGACGAGAATGGACATGGTACCGGCAGCTAAGTTAATCCAGAATCAGGGGAAGAAACCCGTTCCGCCTCAGACGGTATTACCGTCTGCCCGGGAATGAGCTGGTCTATCCGGAAGGGATTGTATTTTTGCCCGGTGAAAAATTGGATGATCCTGCTTTTCCTCCTCGGAGCCTTGGGCTCCAGGGCCCAAACGCTCCAGGAACCCCATTATCCCAGGCATTACTTCAGAGATCCTCTCGAAATCCCCATGACGCTGGCCGGAAATTTCGGAGAGCTCCGGGAGGGGCATTTCCATGCGGGGATCGATATCAAGACCGAAGGCCGGGAAGGACTGCCGGTCCATGCAGCCGCCGCAGGGTATATCAGCCAAATATCGGTCTCTGCAGGAGGATATGGTAACCTGATCTGCATCACCCATCCCAACGGATTGATTACGCTGTATGGCCACCTGAGCCGGTTCTTCCCGGCCCTGGCGTCCTATGTGAGCCGGCGGGAATATGCCGGCCGCCAGTGGGCCATCGAACTGAATTTTACTCCGGACCAGTTTCCGGTAATCCAGGGCCAGCTGATTGGCTGGAGCGGAAGCACCGGAGACGCGGCGGGCCCCCACCTCCATTTCGAGATCCGGAATGCCGCCACGGACCAGGCCCTCAATCCGCTGCTGTTTGGTTTCGCGGTCCGCGACGACGAAGCTCCCCAGGTAATGGGATTGGCCGTTTATGACCGGGACCGGAGCATTTACGAACAGGACCCCCTGGAAGTTGCCCTGAAAAAAGAAGTGGGATCTTACGTCCCGGCCACAGGGCTCATCCGTACCCCTGCACTCCACGCGGGTTTCGGGATCCACGCTCTGGACCGACAGAACGGCACCCATAATATTTACGGAATCTATGAGGCGGTGCTCTTCCAG
Organism: Chitinophagaceae bacterium; assembly: GCA_035531415.1. Lineage (GTDB taxonomy): Bacteria > Bacteroidota > Bacteroidia > Chitinophagales > Chitinophagaceae > JANWKA01. The sequence continues at coordinate 297 of DATKSX010000223.1, read as the reverse complement.
GGGGACCATCCCGATATCGGTTTCCGCCTGGATGGGATCGCCCCGGACCTGTCCCGTTATGTGGATGCCCATGTGGATTATAAAACCCATTTCTCCGGCGGCCCGAATTACCAGCTGCTCTTCCAAATCCCCGGCAACCGGCTTGCGATCTACCATTCCCTGGGAGGAGACGGGACGGTGGACCTCAGCGATGGGAAAATTCACCCGGTCCGGATCCTGGTGAAGGACGCCAGTGGAAATACTTCTGTAATCCTTTTCCAGATTCAGCATGAGGGGCCGCCGCCGGCGGCGGCCCCT
>DATKSX010000222.1:0-5828 GCA_035531415.1 Chitinophagaceae bacterium | reverse complement strand
GAAAATCCCTGGGATTATTCCTGACCTCCCTGGTTTTGGCCACCGGAGCATTCGCCTCATCCGGCCCCGGCGCAGATACCCTGGTTCTGCGGGGAGAGATACGGGCTTCCGGTACCCTGGAACCCTTGGCAGGAGCCACCGTTTCGGTAAGCGGGGAACCCGAGTTAACGGTGGCGGACGCCACCGGGCATTTCCGGCTCCCGGTTGCCGGAAGGAAGGGAACCCTGAAGGTCACCTTCATTGGTTATGATCCCCTCATCCTGCCCTTTGGTCCCGGACTGAAAATGCCCCTGCGCCTGATCTTATCCCGGTCCGGAAAACAGCTGGAGGAAATCCTGGTCTCCACCGGGTACCAGGACCTGAGGCAGCAGCGGGCCACCGGGTCCTATACCGTCCTGGACAGCAGCCTGCTCAACCGGGTGGTGGCCCCGGATGTAATCAGCCGGCTGGATGGAGTCACCAGCGGTCTTTTGTTCAACCATAATCCCGGCAGCGGAACCGACAACATCAACATCCGGGGGATGAGCACCATATTCGCAAACGACCAGCCCCTGATCGTGGTGGACAATTTCCCGTACAGCGGGGACCTCAATGATATCAATCCCGCGGATGTCGCCCATATCACGGTCCTCAAGGATGCGGCTGCGGCATCGATCTGGGGGGCCCGGGCGGGAAACGGGGTCATTGTGATCACCACCAAAAAAGGGCAATACAATTCCCCCATCCGGGTGGAGCTGAACGCAAACCTTACGGTGGGAGGCAAACCGGACCTGTTCTCCATCCCCACCCTTTCCACCGCCGATTATATCAGCACCGAAGAGAACCTGTTCCAACAAGGCTTCTACCAAAACGCCGAAAATTCCTACGACCAGCAACCCCTTTCCCCCGTGGTGGAGTTGCTCATCGCCCAGGCAAACGGCCAGATTGATTCCGCAACTGCTGCTGCAGAAATAGCGGCCCTGGGAAATGTGGATGTCCGAAACGATTTTGAAAAATATTTCTACCGGCGCAGTCTGAACCAGCAATATTCCGTGAACCTGAGCGGCGGATCTGCCAATCAGGGGTTCTACCTGAGCGCAGGTTATGATAACAATCAGTCCAACCTGGTGGGCAATGGGTACAGCCGCAAGACCCTGGACCTGGAGGATACCTATTCCCTGCCGGGCCATCGGCTGAGAATTCAGGCCGGCCTGAGTTATGCCGAAAGCCTGACCCTGGACAACAATCCGGGATACCAGGGTATTTACTATTACCAGGGCATTCCGATCTACCCTTATGCCAAATTTGCCGACCCTGCAGGCAATCCCCTTCCAGTCGTTCACGACTATGATTTTCCTTACGTTGAGGCTGCCCCATCCAACGGGCTGCTCAATTGGGAATATGCCCCGCTGGAAGAACTCAGACTTTCCAACAATGCCATTCAGCAGGACGATTACCGGATCAACCTGGGGGCACATTATCAGTTCAATTCTTTTTTGTCCGCCCAGGTCCTCTACCAATATGAAAAGGTGAACAGTTCCGGGCTGAATGACCACAACACCCAGACCTATTTCACCCGCAACCTGATCAATGAATATACCCAGGTAAACCCGGACGGGTCCCTATCCCTGCCCATCCCGATGGGCGGAATCCTGGACGCCAGCGACAACACCACGGAAAGCCAGAATGCCCGGGGACAGCTGAATTTTGACAAGCAATGGGGCAATAATGAAGTCGCCGCCCTGGCCGGTGTGGAAATGATGGATGCGGAGACCCAATCCAGCTATTACCGCAATTACGGGTTCCAGGAATCCTATGGCACCAGCCAGCCCGTGGATTATGCCACCCAGTTTACCTTGTATTACAATCCCTACTCGGCCCAGTCCATCCCCTTCGTAAACAGCATGGGGTCCACGTCCAACCGATTCCTTTCCTATTTCGGCAATGCGACTTATACCTACCGGAACCGTTATATCCTGAGTGGCAGCGCCCGGAAGGACCAGTCCAACCTGTTCGGAGTGAACACCAACCTGAGGGGGGTGCCCCTCTGGTCCGCAGGGGCGGCCTGGGTTCTTTCCCGGGAACCGTTCTATCATCTTAAGGCCTTTCCTCTGGTGAAGCTCAGACTCACTTATGGTTACAACGGTAATCTGGATAACAACCTGACGGCCTATACCACAGCGCAGGCAGCCAGCCAGGTCAACTATTTCGCCCATGAGCCCTATTCCACCATCCAGAACCCGCCCGATCCCGACCTGCGCTGGGAAAAGGACCGGATGATCAACGGGGCCATCGATTTTGCCACTAAAAATGATATCCTTTCCGGATCGATCGATTATTACCTGAAAAACGGTACAGACCTCATTGGGTTCACCCCGGTGGCCCCTTCCACCGGAATCGTCGATTACCAGTCCAATTCCGCCGATACCCGGGGCCATGGAGTGGACCTGGTGATCCGGTCCAAAAACCTGGCAGGTCTCCTGAAATGGAATACCAGTCTGATTTTCACCCGGGTTAACGAAACGGTGAGCCGGTACCAGGAACAGGCTTCCGCTGTGGTCTATGTGGAACATGCATCGGGTTCCCTTATTGTCCCGCTTCAGGGAAGGCCGGTTTATTCCCTTTTCAGTTACCGCTGGGGAGGGTTGGACCATAATACGGGGGATCCCCAGGGATATTACCAGGGTCAGCTCAGCAAGGATTGGGTGGACATCGTTAACAATACCCCCGCCGACAGCCTGGTATATGACGGTCCTGCACGGCCTCCTGTGTTTGGATCGGTTCTGAACCAATTTTCCTGGAAAGGGTTCACCCTTTCTGCCGATATCAGTTTCGAGTTCGGGTTTTATTTCCGCAAAAATTCCATCGATTATTCCAGCCTCCTTACGGGCCAGGGAGGAAACCCGGACTATGACGCGCGCTGGCAGAAGCCGGGAGACGAGGCATTCACGAACGTTCCCTCCATCCCCTCCTCCCTGAACCCCAGCCGGGATATATTATATCTCTATTCCCAGGCCCTGGTGGAAAAAGGGGATAATATCCGGTTCCGGGATATCAGCCTGGCCTATGATCTGGACCAGGCCCAGTGGAAAAGGCTTCCTTTCCGCCATATCCAGATTTATGGTTACCTGAATAATGTGGGCCTGATCTGGAAAGCCAACAAAGTTGGTCTGGATCCCGATTTCCCGAATCTACGACCCACCCGTTCCGCCTCGGTCGGGATCAGAGTTACATTTTAAATCTAAAACCAATCCTTATGGACTTGCGAAAAATACTTGCCGCCGGACTGATAACCGCCTTCATCGGAGGCTGCCAGAAGGGGTTCCTGGATGTGAGACCGAACGAATCCCTGATCGTCCCCTCTTCCCTGAACGATTTTCAGCAATTGCTCAGCAATGAAACCCGTTTCAATATTACCCCCTGCATCGGAGAGATCGGATGCGATGATTATTACACCACAGGGGCCAATTTGCTTTCCGCTTTTAACCCGGTGGAAAGGAACGGATATTTCTGGGCCCAGGATCCATACCAGGGCCAGGGCCTGAGTGACTGGGACATTCCCTACAATCAGGTGTTCTATGCCAATGTGGTCCTTTCCGGCGTAGCTTCCCTCCATCCGGATCCGCCATCCATGGCCCAATATGACCAGGTCAGGGGCACCGCATTATTTGACCGGGCCTTCGCCTTCTACAACCTCTCCATCAACTTCTGCGCACCCTTCCATCCGGACTCGGCAGCTTCGGAGCCCGGCATCCCGCTCCGCCTGAGCCCGGACCCCAACCTTAAAGCCGGTCGGGGTGACCTGGCCCAGGATTACAAGCAGGTCATCGCGGATCTGAATGCCGCGATCCCCCTGCTTCCGCTGAACAACCCGGTTAAGGATTTCCCCTGCAAAGGCGCTGCCTACGGCCTGCTGGCCAGGGCCTACCTGGATATGCAGCAATACAGCCAGGCCGGGGCATACGCAGATTCCTGCCTCCAACTGGACCCCGGACTGATGGATTACAACCAATTGTCTCTGGGCTCCACGTATCCCTTTCCGAAATACAATGAGGAAGTGCTTTTTGAGAGCGAATTGTATAACTATGGCCTGTTTTATTCGACCCTGACCCGGGTGGACACCACCCTGTATGCCAGTTATGCCCCCAATGATCTGCGAAGAAAGGGCTTCTTCGTGGTCCGTGCAGGAAATCTCAATTTCAAAGGGACCTATTCCGGTGTCCACACCCGGTTCGGAGGGATCGCCACCGATGAAATCTACCTGATCCGCGCAGAATGCGAGGCCCGTCAGGGCAATACCGCTTCTGCCCTGCGAGACCTCAATACCCTCCTGGAAAATCGGTATGCAACCGGGACCTTCATCCCGGACACAGCATCCACCCCGGATCAGGCCCTTTCCCTGGTGTTGGCGGAAAGGAGGAAGGAGCTCCCCTTCAGGGGACTGCGATGGAATGATCTGCGCAGGCTGAATCAGGACCCCAGATTTGCCACCATGCTGGAAAGGATCGTCAATGGCCAGGTATATACCCTGGCTCCGAACGACCCCCGCTATACTTGGCCCATTCCGTCGGATGAGATCCAGGCCTCCGGAATTGCCCAGAATCCCCGGTAGTCCCACCGCGGATTCCCAACTTTTTTTTAGTCTGGATTTTGGTTCAAGGCCGGGTATTCTTACCTGGCCTTATTTTTTTAACCCCGGACCTTTGTACCAGGTGGGGACAAGCATAATTCCTCCATTCACCGGCCGGCGCCTCTCCGGTGCTCCAGGGGCCCTTGGGAGCTGTGTGCCCTCTTTGGAATCCCATCAGTCTGATCTCTTTTGCCGCCTGCTGTGAATTAGGATAACTCCGATATATAAAGCCTGGATCCACGTGCAAAATCAATCGGTCATTGCTCAAATCATGCCATAATTTCACCCAACCTGGCAACATATACATTAATTTGGTCCCAATATTTTACAACCCTGATTTTTGAATTGGTTCGCAGGTCTTCCCCCTTCCCTGCCTTCAAAAGTTCTTTCATGACCGTTGCCGAATTGCTCCGTCTGCGGATGGCCAATTTCCAGCTCACAAGGAAACTATTTTCCCGGCCGGAGGATTTGACCGTTCACCTGGGCGCAGTCCAGGCCCAGGATTTTGCCGGTGGGATCTGGGCCCTGGGAATGAGAATGCCGACCGGGTCCTTCCGGGATATTGAAGCAGCGATCCGGAAAAAATCCATCATCCGGACCTGGTCGCTGCGGGGAACCCTTCATTTTCTCCCTGCCACTCAGGCCCGCTGGATCCTGGGATTGGTTTACCCCCGGCTGCTGGTGCATTATGGGGGGATTTTCCGGAAACTGGGCCTGGAAGATCACATCATCGCCAAAAGCCAAATCATTATCCGGAAAACCCTATCCGGAGGCAAACAATTAACCCGGGATGAGATCAGCCAATCCCTGGAAGGGAACGGGATCCCCACCGGGGGCCTGCGTTCGAATTTCCTATTTTACAGGGCGGCCTGGGAACAACTGATCTGCTTCGGTCCCCGCCGGGGAAAGCAGTTCACCTTCACCCTGATGGATGAATGGATTCCTCCTTCCAGGAAAGTTTCCCGGGAAGAAGGAATTACTCTCCTTACCCTGATCTATTTCACCAGCCATGGTCCTGCTACAATTAAGGATTTCAGTTGGTGGAGCGGTCTGGGTCCGCAGGAGGCCTGGCAGGGTATTGAAGATTTGGGAAAGGATTTAGAACCCATCCAGGTCGCCGGGCAAACCTTTTACCGGCATGGCGGCCAGAAAGTCCCGGACGGTCACCGGGACCCTTTATTTCTGCTTCCCCCTTTTGATGAATACACTGTTGCATTTC
>DATKSX010000221.1:0-2639 GCA_035531415.1 Chitinophagaceae bacterium | reverse complement strand
CATGTTGACGGTGGCGGAATCTGCGGAATGGGATGCCTGGGCCGATCCGATGGAATTTTGAAGGAAAAACGCGAAAGGCAGCAGGAAGGCTCCGGGCCGGAAAATCAGGATTCTGGTGGCCATGAAAACGGGTTTAATCCTGCAAATATAATTCTTCAGGCCTCTCCGCCTCCTGCCGGATCCTGCCCCGGCGCCGCCATTTTCCTTATTTTTGTGGCATCTATGGTCCAGGTCCGGGTGAATGGAGGAAGATCCTGCAAGGTAAACCCGGCACCGGGGCATTTCCAGCTGGATGGAAACCAACTTCCCTGGTCGGTGGAAACCCTGGGTGAGGGCCGCTTTAGCGTGATCACGGATTCCGCTAAGAGCCGCACGGTCCAGGTAGTTTTCCGGGACCATGAAAACGATTCGCTGGATCTGGTGATCCGGGGAAAGACTTACCAGGTGGTCCTGGAAAATCCGCTCGACGAAATCATCCGCACCATGGGCCTTTCCAGGTCTGCCATCGCAAAACCGATGGAGATCCGGGCCCCGATGCCCGGCCTTGTGCTGAAAGTCCTGGTTACCCCGGACCAGGAATTGAACGCCGGAGATCCGGTCCTGGTGCTGGAGGCCATGAAAATGGAAAATTTATTTAAATCGCCAGGTGCCGGAAGGGTAAAACAGATCCGGGTGCAGGAAGGCATGCCTGTGGAGAAAGGGGCGGTGATGATCGTTCTGGAATAAGGCTTTACCGATCCGGCGTTTAGCAACCGGGACCATACCATGACATTGCGAAAAATCATTTTGCTGCTTTCCCTGTTGGTCCTGGGAATATCCCCGCTTCAGGGCCAGGACAGCATCCAATTTCTTTATATCCAGAGCGACCAGAGCCAATTGTGTTATGTTAAAATGGATGGACAGCTCCTGAGCTCGGCGAGCGGCGGATACCTCATCATACCCAGGCTTCATGCCGGTGAAAAAACCCTTGTAGTCGGGTTTCCCAAAAATGAATATCCCGAGCAGCAGTTTCAGGTCCGGATTGAACCTGGAAAGGACCGAGGCTTCCTGCTGAGGAAAGATCCTGAAAATGAATTTGTGCTCTATGACCTAAACGATTTCAGGATGCTGAAGGGAGCAATCGTCGCAACTTCGGGAGGAATTCCGAAAGCCACCCTGCCGGCGACCACAGCAACAAGGACCGATTCCACCCCATTGGGGGTGGCATCGGCGCCCCCTCCCGCACCAGGGGCAGCCCCTGCCAGCCCGGATAACGGGTTCCGGAACCTGCTTGCCGCGGTGACCCATCAGGAACTTCCCCGGGAAGCAGTTCCCTCAGGTCGTCCTGTCAAACGACAAAAAAGGGCCTCCCCACCCTCCTCCGGCGCACCAGCCGGAATCACCCAGAGGGCCGTTTCAAAGCCCGGTCCGGAGCATGCAACCCCTTCAGCGCCAGACACCTCGGTTCAATCCGTAGCGCCAGGCACCTTGACCCGGCCGCTGGACAGCGCAGCGACGGCCATAGTGGACCCCTTTGCTGCCGGCAATGGGAAGGATACAGCAGCGACCTCCCTTGAAAATATGGACAGCATGGAGATCGTATTGAATGGGAAGGTAGCCCAGCTCGACAGTGCAGTCCGGGGGATCCAGAAGGGAAATGCCCCCGTCTCAACCGTTGCATCCCAGGCAGACAGTCTTCCGGGGGGTGCCCGGGGAAAAATCACCGGTGATTCCCGGGAGCAGCCCAGTTTCCTCAATTTCAGTACGACGGTCCCGGGATCCCCTGATTCCAATGCCCTGGCAGCACAGACGCAGGGGTCGGCACCTGCACCCGGGCAATCAGAGGAAGGGGTGGACAGCAATTCCGCAGTACCCATGGTCAATTCCGATTGCACCAACCTGATCAAGGAAGAAAAATTCATCATGGTCCGCAGGAAAATGGCCCTGGAAAGCAATCCGGACCTGATGCTCAATCTGGCGTCCCGGTATTTCGCAGAAGATTGTTATACCGTAGAGCAGATCCAGAGCCTGACCTTTTTATTCAATAACGATGATTATCGTTACAGGCTGCTGGAAATGGCCTATCCCCACACGTACGATACCGATCATTTCGGCAGACTGATCCATACCCTGAGCGACCCCTATTACATCGGGAGGTTCAAAGCCATGCTCAAAAGGTAACCCATTGATCCTCATCCATTCCCATGACCAGGTATTTCTTTGAACTATCCTACAACGGGAAGGGTTATGCGGGATTTCAGCGTCAGAAGAATGCGCGGGCCATACAAGATGAAATTGACCAGGCCCTCAGCCAGATACTCCATGAACCAGTCCGCACTACCGGATCCAGCAGGACGGATGCCGGAGTTCATGCCCGGCAGAATTTTGTTCACTTCGATGGTCCGGACGAATTACCTCAAAACGTCCTTTATAGCCTGAACGCCATCCTTTCCCGTCAGATCGCCGCAGTATCCCTATTTCCGGTTCCACCCAAAGCACACGCCCGCTATGATGCCTGCTCCCGTTCCTACCGGTATTGCATCTATACTTTGAAAGACCCCTTCCTGCAGGACTTTGGATACTTTTACCCCTATCCCCTGAACCTGGAAATCCTCCAAAAGGCCGCCGAAATGGTTCTGGAAAACATTGATTTTCAAGCT
>DATKSX010000220.1:0-15321 GCA_035531415.1 Chitinophagaceae bacterium | reverse complement strand
CACAGGAATTGATCGCTCCGGCCCTCGATCTCGAAGCTGATCACGTTGGAATCCGGGATCACGATGGGCCGCACATTCAGATTATGTGGAGCCACCGGAGTGATTACGAAACTCGCAGCGTCGGGAAAGACCACCGGTCCCCCGCAGCTCAGGGAATAGCCCGTGGATCCTGTGGGTGTGGAAACGATCAGCCCGTCCGCCCAGTAGGTGTTCAGGAATTCCCCGTTGAGGTAGGTATGGATCCGGACCATGGCCGAGGAATCCTTCTTGTGCAGGGTGAATTCATTGAGGCCATAGGGAATTTCCCCGAAAAGAGGGATGTTGGAATCCAGGTGCACGAGGGTCCTGCGGTCAATTACAAAGGTCCGGTGCAGCAGGGCAGCCACCAGGCTGCCCACTTCCTGCCTGCCGATGCTGGCCAGGAAACCCAGCCTGCCGAAATTAATTCCGATGATGGGGATGTTCTTGTCCCGGACAAAGCAAACCGTATCCAGCAGGGTGCCGTCCCCTCCCAGGCTGATCATGAATTCGATCTGGCCGTTCAGATCCCCGGCTCCGTTAAAAGTGCCGGGTTCCTGCTTCAGGGAAAGATGGGGACGGATGCGCGAAAAAAAAGGCCCGTAAATCACGGGCTGCACGTTGCTCAGGATCAACTGCTCCAGGAGCTGCTGGATATCTTCTATATCTTCCCGGTCGTTGAACCCGCGGCTGTAGATTGCGATTTGCATGAGCCCGCTTTGAAAAGGGTCCCGCCCGGGCAGGGTCAGAACTCGGATTTGGAGTGTAAAAATAACCCTTTTTGGCCTAACTGGTTAAAGCTGAATTCCAGGCGGATACGGACGTCATAATAGGTTACCACATCGATCCCGAACCCTTCGGTATAAAGCAGCCTGTTGTTCAGGAAACTGTTTCCTGGATATAGGTTAAAGACTGATCCAACGTCGGTGAATAACTTGAAAAAGACCCGGAATGGGATGGTCTGGAACTGGGTGGGCAGGAAAGGAAAATGGAGGTGCAGGTCGAACAGCTCCCTTTTGAGATCCGCCTTGAAGATGCCGAAGGAACTTCCGTCTGCGACGTAATATTCCAGCCCCCTGAGATAATCCTCCTGATATCCCAGTGCGGAGGAAAAGAAATAGGGTTGGGGGATCGGAAATTGTACCCTCCCCCTCAGCCCCAGGGCCAGGTAGGTGGAGGGGAAGATATTCCAGTATTTGGCCGTCTGGAAATAAAGCTGGGTTAGATTGATTCCCCTGGAAAACCCAAGGCCTTCCTGGTTGATCTGTGCGTAAAAATTAAATCCTTTCAGGGGATAAGCCCAGTTGTCCGCGCCCGTATAGGAAAAGCGGTAAACCAGCTCCAGGTAACGTTGCAGGGGGCCTGACTCCGGAAAATAGGAAGGGTTGAGGTCCATTATGGTGTCCGCAACCCGGTTGTAATAATAATTGAGACTCACCTGGTGCTTGAACCGGATCGCCTTGCGGTAGGTATAAGTGATCCCTGCGGAAAACTGACGGTCCACAACCGAAGGAGATCCGAAGAACTGAAGCTTGTTGGAATCTGTGATATAACCCAGCTCCTTGGAGGTACTGTAGCCTGCCGTGAATCCCAGGCCGCTGCGCAGGGATTTGTCGAAATAAGGCAGGTTATAGGCCAGCGCAAAGTGCTCGGTATAGCCTCCCTGCACCGTCAGGATGACCTGGTCGTTTTTCCCGGTGAGGTTGTTTTCGAAAAAATTGAACCCGTAATTGACCCGGCCCAGGCTGTGCTTTTCTGCAACCCACCACTGGTTGAAATTGCGGTCCGCAATGCTGAAGATCGGAAACCCGAAGGTATACCAGCGTTCCAGAACCTCGACGGTAATGTCGGTATACTGCCCGGACCATTTGGTGAAATACAGATTCACAGTCAGGAAGAGCGAAGTGTTGATCAGTTGCTGGCGCTTGTCCTCCAGAACCTGCATGGCGTCATCATAATACAGGGTATCCCCGGATTTCAGGCCCAGATCCCTCAGGATGATGGCATCCTTGGTCCTGCGGTTACCCACCAACACGATGTTCCGGATGATTACAAAAGCGGAATCCCCCAGTTTCACCTGTTGCCTGCTGTGGATCACGGTTGGGTGATTCTGGATCCTTGATTCCAGGTTCTGGGCGGACCCGGGGACGGAGGCAAACAGGAAAAAGGAAAGACTGAAGGTGAGGAGCAGTGATATGCTGCGCAGGGACATGAAACTCAAACCTGGTTATTTGCTGGGATCGCCAAACGACAAAAATAGGATATTCCCCGCTAAGGGATCCGGAGCCGGATCACATGCTGATATAGTTCATGAACAGGTCGAAGTTCTTCCGGAGCTCGGGTTCTTCTTCCTGCTCCCCGAAGACCCATTTTACGATATAGTTGAATCGCTCGAAGGTACCGATCAGGGACTGGAGGCCCTGGCGGTTGGTCTTGAGCAGAACCAGCATCCTTCCCGTCACTGCATCATACATGGTATTGACGCTGAGCAGGGTGATTTCATTGGCTTCTGTGATCCGGGCGATCTCGGAAAGGGAATAATCCTTGCTTTCCATTTCCAGCAGGATCAGCCCTCCTGGTTCCTTTACTGCGTTCATGGCCGCCACTGCGGCCAGCAGGTTCTGCTGGGGAATCACCCCCAGGAACAGCTGCTCTGCACTGAGGACCGGCACGATGGTCAGCTTGAAGTCAGCTGCAAGTTTCAGGGCCTCGTAGTAATGGGCATGTTCCTGAACCGCTGGCCGGAACCGGGAATGGGACAGGGTGTCCAGCTGGAGCTCGGGGTTGTCCCAATCCAGGATTTCTTCTTCACGGATCAATCCCAAATATTGATCGTCGCTTACCAGGGGAAGATGTGCGATATGGTATTCATTCAGCAGTTGCAGGGCTTTGGCCCCGCTGTCTGTCGGGCGGAGCACCGGGATCACCGGGGAGATCAATTCAAAGGCGAACAGGGCCATACTTACAGATAAAACAGGCTTACCGGGAAAATCCCCGCATTTTTTCCGCCCTTGTTACCACCGCCGCAGGATTACTCCGGTTGGCGCGGGTTCCGGGCAGGGACCGCCTCAAACAAATTTAATGGATTTTCCGTAAGGCGGCCCTGGAGAGATCAACCTCTTACCAGCCGTTGCTCCATATTTTCATTCCGGGTGAGGAATTCCTGGAGTATCCGGTTGAATTCCCCAGGCACCTCCATCATGGGTGCATGGCCGCAACGGTCGATGAAATGCAATTCCGAACCGGGAATGAGCTTATGGAACTCTTCTCCCACCATGGGAGGGGTTATCGTGTCGTTCCTGCCCCAGATCAGCAGGGAAGGGGCCGTGATGCTGTTGAGTTCTTCCCCCAGGTTATGTCGGATGGCCGACCGGGCCAGGGAAATGATCTTTAAGGCCTTGAAACGGTTATTCACGATCTCGAACACTTCATCTACCAGCTCTTTGCCTGCCACCCCTGGATCATAGAAGGTGAGTTCCGTCTTTTTGCGGATGTATTCATAATCGCCCCGCTTGGGATAGGTCTCCCCCATGCCGTTCTCGAAAAGTCCCGAGCTCCCGGTCAGGGTGATGGTACGGACCGCTTTCGGATGCTTGAGGGCATAGATCAGCCCGATATGTCCTCCCAGGGAATTACCCAACAGGTGAACCCTGCCGTAGCCGCGGTGCTCGATGAACCGGTTTACAAATTTGGCCAGGCCGGTCACCGTGGAATCCAAAAGCGTCAGGTCATAGAGGGGCAGCATGGGGATCACCACCTTATGGGTCTGGCTGAAAAAATCCAGCAGGTCCTTGAAATTGCTTAGGGCCCCGAACAGCCCATGGAGCAAGATGAGGGGAGTGCCGTTGCCCTCTTCGATGAATTTGTACCTGGAATCGGTTTTGAGCTCGTAGCGCATGTGATCCTGCACTGGATGGGTGGATTGAGGTGGTGGCGTAAACGGATGGGCCAGGGCCGCCCGGTAAATTTAGGCTTTCCTGACCATTAGAGCGCTGGTTCTCAGGAGGTGATCAAAATTAATCAACCGCCCCGAAAATCCGGTTGAAAACCCAAACGACCTTTTCCCTTATAAAGGTTAAAACCTGGTGCTTCCGGGTTCCCCGAACCCGGTGACCGGCGGGGTATTCCCGGGATCCTTTTCCTCCGGCTCCCATACTCCGTTCCGGCTTCTCGTCCTGAAAAGGACGGGCTCCTTCCAGCCGGGTTTCAACAGGGATCCGGAAGCTGTTAAGGTTCCAAATGCCACCATCCTCAGAGTCGACCAATCCAGGAAGGCCGTACTCTGGGCGAGAGCGATATGGGGTATGAGGGCACCGGAACGGACCAGCAGGATCCCGGGCAAAGCCCCGGCCAGGATCCGGACCCATTGTTTGCCCAGGTAAATTTTCCCGGTCTGGTAATCGATCCATTCCCCGGTGGGCAGATACAAATCCCTTTCCTTTTTACCGCCTTCCATCAGGGGGGCCACCAACAGGTCTTCTCCCAGCAGGTACTGGTCTTCCACCAGCCAGCAGGCTGGGTCCCGGGGATCTTCAAGAAGCAACGGCCGAAGCAGGGGAAGCCCTTGGGCGCAAGCCATGGCAGACTGGGTATAGAGATAAGGGATCAGCCGGTACCGCAGCTCCGCCATGCTGACGAAAGTGGCAAGTGCCTGTGGGGAAAACAGCCAAGGCTCCTTGGCTGTAGTGCCGTGGATCCTGCTATGGGAAGAAAGCAGCCCGAAAAAGGACCAGCGGAGCATAAGGTCCTCCCCGGGGGCCGAGAAAAATCCGCCGATATCATGGCTCCAGAAGGAAAATCCGCTCAACCCGAGAGAAAGCCCTCCCCGGAGCGTGCAGGCCATCCCGTTATCCGTTGCCTCGCTGTCCCCTCCCCAGTGCACCGGGTATCGCTGGCATCCGGCCCATCCGCTGCGGGCCCAGATCAGCGGGGGCATCCCGCAAGATTCCATGGCCTGGTACAGCAGCCCGGCATAGCGAAGCGGGTAGCGATGGTGTTCCAGCAAACCGGTGTCTCCCGAATAGTAAAGACCATCCACTGGTGCAGCCTCCCCGAAATCGGCCTTGATGGCCGACACGCCCATTTTCAACAGGGGGCGGATTTTATCCATATACCATTGCCGGGTCCGTGGCTTGCTCAAATCGGGCATGAGCTCATCCCCCGGCGGCCCTCCCACCCGGTCCCTGATATAAAGTTTTTCCTCCAGCAGCTCTTCATAAACCGGGTTTCCCCGGGTGAAATAAGGGAGCTGCCATAGGGAGACCCTCAGGCCCTGTTCCATGAGCCGGGTGATCATTAAAGGAGGATCGGGGAAACGGTCCGGAGCGAATTGGAAATCGCAATTCACCCCCCTGCGGAACCATCCGGCGTCGATATGGATCACATCGCATGGGACCCGGTGCTCCCGCAGCTTTCCGGCCACGGAAAGCACTTCCTCCTGGCTTTGATAGCTGAGCTTACCCATCCAGAGACCGAAGGACCAAATTGGCGGAAGGGGAGCCCTTCCTGTTAGGGCCGTATACCGGGAAAGGACTTCCCGGGGCTCGCCGATAAACAGGAAAAGGTCGAGGGTGTCTTCCCCGCAGTGGACCAGGGTGCTGCCGCCGAATTGCTTTCCGAAATCCAGAGTGACCGGTGCGGTACTATGGAGGAACATTCCATATCCCCGGCTGCTGATGAAAAATGGAACCGGCTTGTACATCCGGGAGGTCTGAACGCTGCGCGCATCTGTGCTGAAAAGGACCAGCTTCTGGCCCCGCTTGTCCAGGGTCGTGAAAGATTCCCCGCACCCGTAAATCCTTTCCCCGGGACTCAGCGAAAAGCTGGCGGTGATGCTCCGGCCGCGGTCCGAGGCTCTTTGGAGGAACAGAAAGGGAAGCGCCTCGGGATGGGGGGCCTGTAGGATTTCCCCGCCCAGGGTCCGGGTAAGCGGCTCCCCGTCCCTGCCCAGCAATTCCAGGCCGAATCTGCCGGAATCCATCCGGAGCGTTCCCAGGGGACTGCTCCAGGTCCGAACCCCTTCCCGGACCGCGAAGTTCCATCCCTCCGAAACCGGAATATCCTCAGGGTTTCCGGGGATCATGAGGGAAAGGCCCGGTTTGGGAAGCAGGGGACCAGTGCCGATCCGGATCCGGATCGTTCCGGCCCCGGGAAAACTGAGACGAAAGGGGAATTCGGGGGAGAGGTCCTGTTCTTTCCAAAGGACCCCCAGGTCATCGCAGGGAAGCAGCTGGATCTCTGAGGTGCCAAAAGCCGAACGCGGCTTCCATCGGTGCGCCTTCCAACGAATGGTGCCTTCCCCTGAGGTTTCATCGAAACTTCCGATTTCAGAGGCCACGAACAGGTCCTGGAGCGGCTGGAACAATTCCAGGCTTAGGTCTAGGGGATGATTGGAGAGACCGGGGGCAGTGGGCATGGGCGCAATAAGGTTGGCCCCGTGGGCCAATTCATGAGAAACCGGGTCAGTTCACCTTCCACAAATTTATGGCATAGGCCGGAAGGGTTACCATGAATTGCGCTCCCTGAAGCTCGGGGTGTTGGCGGCCGAAAAGCAGATGCATCGACCTTGGTTTCACCCCCAGGCCAGAGCAATCGGCCCGGACCTTCCGGGAGGAGGAAGAAAGGTTGACCATCACGATATCCTCCTGATCGCCGGTGACGCGCAGGAAGGAAAACACGCTGTCCTGGTCATTAGGCAGGGTGAAATACCGGCCCTTGTA
This sequence comes from Chitinophagaceae bacterium, assembly GCA_035531415.1. Classification (GTDB taxonomy): domain Bacteria; phylum Bacteroidota; class Bacteroidia; order Chitinophagales; family Chitinophagaceae; genus JANWKA01. The sequence goes on along the minus strand of DATKSX010000220.1, from coordinate 8,584 downwards.
CAAAGCAGGCTGGCTCCAGCGGATCCGGATCAGGGTATGATAGAAATTCCAGAGCGAGGAGGGGTCTGGCTCTTCTTCCTGTAGGGAAATGCCGTCATTAGGCACCAGGTGCGTGCTGTCCCACCAGGGTCCCGTGTTTTTGTACCAGAGGGCCATGCCCCGTCCGGTATCGGACCGGTACCATTCGAAGGCCTCCCTTTTGGGAATATCATTGCCGTCCGTATTGCCGTACCGTTCAAATCCTCCGTACATGCCCAGTTCCTGGCCGTAATAAATGGAGGGCACTCCGCCCAGGAGCAATCCAAGCGCTCCTCCTATTTCTTCCTTAGGCTTGCTCAGACCCACCACGGAAGCGAACCGGGGCAGATCGTGGTTTTCGATGAACACGATCTGCTGGTGTCCGGGAGGCGTCATTCCAAGTGTGGAATCGGCCATCAGGCCGATTTGTTTTTTATTGAAGGAAGCGATCGCAAACCGGAGACGGAAATCAAATACCCGGTCCACATGGCCTTCCTGGAAATAATCCTGTCCGAAATCCCCCCAGTTGGCCTGTTCGGCGATGAAGATCACTTTCGGGTTCAGCTTTTTCACCGAAAGGATGAGCGGGGTCCAGAACCTTTTGAACAGCCCAGTGAGCTTTCCCTTGTTGTCCAGGTCATCCATCATGTGATCCAGCCGGAAGCCGTCCACCCCGTCATCAAATTTTCCATCGTGGTTGGGGTCTTCCCAGAAACGGAACAGATTAATATTGAACTGCAGGACTTTTGGGTTGAGCAGGTTCACCGTGGCTACCGGCTGGGAGCTGCCGTCATAGGACCGGATCCGGGTCAGGTTGTAAATGATGCCTTCCGGTTTGTTTCGGGTAGAGTCGGCCCAGAGAATATAATCGCGGTAGGGAGAGTTGGGATTGCTGATTGCCTTTTGGTACCAGGGATTATCCCCGGTGATATACTGGGTCTCCATATCCATATAAATCTTCATGCCCCGGGAATGCACAGCCTTGACCAGGGCGATATAATCGGTCATGGTTCCGAAAGCGGGGTCTACCTTTTCAAAATCCTTCCCGAAATAATTGTGGTAAAAATCCGACTGGTAGATGGGCACCATCTGGATGGAAGTCACTCCCAGGTGCTGAAGATATCCCAGCTTTTCCTTGAGGCCGTTCAGGTCGCCGATCCGGTCTCCATTGCTGTCATAAAAGCTTCTTTCAAAGACATGGTAGATGACCTCCGGCCTGGATGCGGAAGAGGTCCGTGGAGCCCGGACCTGTGCCATGGCCGGCATGGTCATGGAGCAGGAGAGCCAGAACAGGAAAGCTTTGGACATGGACATGGGCATTGGGTTTGAGGATTCCGGATTTAATGGGGCCGGCTGGCCATGCGGTCAAACAAGTCAGCCAGGTTTTGCATCAGGTGATGGAAATGGGGGATGTAGTCCCCGATTATCGATATCAGCCTGGGTCCGATGAAGGCAATCCTGGAATATACCCAGGAACCCGTTTTCTCAGAATCGGAAATCAGGTGGACCCGGTCGGCGAGCCAAAGCAGCACGCTGAAGGTGACCGTATATATGGCGATATAGAAAATGATCCCGCACAGGCGATTCAGCCAACCCAGCAGGGCGAGTTCAAGCAGCTTGGTGATCAGCCTGCCGACCCAGCTGATCAGAACTACGGCAATCACAAACAGCAGGATGAAAAATATAAGGGGCCACCAGCTTCCCACCAGGTGGAAATGCCCCCGGGCATAGGTCAGAAAGACCGTGGAAAACTTGATCGCCAGGATCAGTGCAACCAGAAGGGTAATGACCGAAAACAGTCCGAGCACAAATCCCTTGGAGAAGCCATTGAATATGGCCAGCAGCATGAAAAGGGCAAAAAGCAGATCGATGACCATGGCGATGATTGAGCAGGGTTCTATTTCGACAAAAGTTCCCGTACGGTAGCTGAAATGGTTTTTCCGTCAGCTGAGCCACCAAGCTTTTTGACCGCAAGGCCGGTTACCTTCCCGATATCGGAGGGGGAAGAGGCGCCTGTTTCGGCGATGATTTCCCGGATGGCTTTTTCCAGCTCTGCTCCGGAAACCGGGGCCGGGAGGAACTTTTCGATAATGGCAATTTCTTCGGCTTCCCGGGAAGCGAGGTCCTCCCGGTGCTGGGCAGTGAATATCTCCAGGGAATCCCTGCGCTGGCGGACGAGCTTCCTGAGCAGTTTCTCTTCATCTGAAGGACCCAGCTCCCGGCTTCCCCCTTCAGCAGTCCGGGCCGTCAATATGGCTGCCTTGATCGCACGAAGGGCTCTGAGATCCGGTTCGTTGCGGGACAGCATCGCTTTTTTAATCCCTTCGTTCACAGTTTGTTCCAGGCTCATATAAGTATGGGTTATTTGCCGGCGATCCCCTGGGCCGCCTTTTCTTTTTCCAGGAATTTTTCCCGGAACTGCCGGGCAAACCGGGAAAGGTCCTGGGCCTGCTCCTCGGAGTGGGTGGACTTTTTATAAGTGTCGGCCATGGTCACCAGGGTCTGGTAGAAAAAATCAGTCATCTCATCTACCATCATCTCCTCGGTCCAAAGGTCCAGGCGCATGGTAGTCCGGTCTTCTCCATCCCAGAAGGAAAGCATCATGGCTTTCGCCCGGTTGATTTTTTCCTCCTCCCCGGTTTGGGCGGACCAGGAAATGGATTGGGGGACCTTCTCTTCATTGAGTTCCACGGAAATCTCGATCCGGTTGGTGGGCATTGACCTTGGTTTGGGGCATAAAGATAAGATTATCCCCCAAGCCTCAGACCTCTTCCAGACATTCCCATATTCTTTCAACCGTCCCGTCCCAGGTCCGGGCTGCGGCCAATTCCAGGGCATGCCGGGACATTGCTGCCCGGAGCTTTTCATCCTTGTAAAGAACCGTCAGCTGAACGGCAGCCTCCTCGGGAGTGTCCGCCCGGAGAACCTCCGCTCCACTCTGCTGCGGCGTTGTCCCTGATCCCGAAACCAGGGCGGGCACCCCGCAGGCCATGGCCTCTGCAAGGACCAGGGGTTGGGCGGGATTTCCGGGAGGAAGGATCATCGCATATGCCGCTGCGATCCATGCAGCCTCGGGCTGCGCCCCTTTGGCCAGGATCACCTCAGGACCAAAATGGAAACTTTCCAGGGTGTGCCGCCATTTCTCTTCCGGGCCGGAAGGGATCCGGGTGAACAAAAGCTTCATTTGCGTGGAGACCTTTTGTTTCATGCCTGAAAAGGCTTTGAGCACCCAGAGGAACCCGGTGGGATCGGGATTTTCCGCGCAGACCAGGTATTCCATACCCCCTGAATGGGTTCCCTTGATTTCCCTCCGCTCTGGGAGGCTGAGGGGATGGAACCAAGGGCGGGCTGCAGGGGAAACCACCCGGACCTTTTTCCCTGGAGCCATCCGCAGGAGTTCCCCTCTTGCATGATCAGAAACACAAAGGATCTTTTCGCATGCCCGGGCGCCCCTCCGGATTCCAGGATCCTCCAGATCAGGGAAGAACAGGTCGGGGAAAAGCAGCGTGAATGGAGCCCTACCCGGTCCGAAGGGTGCCGGACCGAGCCGGATCTGTGGTTCAAAATCCCGAATCAGGAAGTTCCTTTTCCGCAGATTCCGGAGCCGGCCAAAGGGCAGGATCGGCCTGATGGAAGGGAAATTCAAGGTCCGGACCTGTGGACCGGGATTCCAGGGAGGGTTGGCCGGATGATCCAGAGTAGGGGGGATATACAGGAATCCGCTCCCTGGATGGCGCTCCATCATGGTTTCCAACAGGGCCCGGGTATATTCCCCAGCCCGGGTATCAGGAATAAATTGAGGGCAATCGAGGCAGATCGCGACTTTCATGGTAGATCAAAGGTAACCGGAGCCCGGGTCTCCCAGGTCAGCAGACGCTCCGGATGTTTTTGCGCACAGCGCCCCGGGTCACCAGGGAAAACACCACCAGGACCCCGGCAGCACCCAAAAGGGGATATAGGGAAAGCCAGGGGTGCAGCGGAAGGTTTTTCTGGCTCAGGAATTTCCATCCCGCCCATTGAAGGGCTTCGGTGAGAAGCAGGCCGGCCCCGGCCACCACGGCGTACCAGGGGATCAGGCCCCGCATCAGGGCCCGGGCCAGGGTCCGGGATTCGTATCCCAGGATGGTGAGCAGGCGGATCTCCTCACGGTTTCCGGAAATCATCAGCCGGAGGTTCACCGCGCAGATCATCAGGGCCAGCAGGATCACCAGGATCCCAAAAAGGCCGATTCCGGAAAGGATCGTGGCCAGGATCACCCGGATCCTGCTGTACCGGAGCTTTTCATTGTTGGTCTGGTAATGATGAGCCTTTAAGTAGGCCACCAGAGCTGGATTCGAAGGATCGGCCACACGGATGATCATTCCTGAGGGAGGACTGGAAGTGGAAAGAGCAAAATGGGCATTGGCCCAGTCCATGAATTGTTGCGGGACCAGAATGGAGGAGATCCGGTCGGAAAATCCCACTACCCGGGCGACGAGGTTGGCAGTCCCTCCGGGTCCGGATACCGTAATGTCGATCGGGATCGCTTTCGCGGCTGACTCGGATAACTGGGGCAGGCCCTGGCTCAGGGCGAACCCGTAATTGTACATGGACAGGTATTCCGAAGAAAGGATCACGGGGACCACCAGGTCCCCGGGATGCCATACCCAATCGGCGGGACGGTGGTCCAGGAAGCGGTCCGGAACGGACTCGAAGAACAGGTCGGTGGAGAACCGGATATGAAATCCGGCAATGGCTCCGGCCCGGAACAGGTTGGCGGTGATGGGTCCGGCTGATTCCACAAAGGGCTGGCGTTCCAGGTCCCGGACCTCAGGGGGAGTGAAGGAGGAATGGGCTGAACGGTCAGCCGGAATTTCCTTGTGAATTACCAAAAAATCGCTGAACCCGCCATTGGAGGAAGAGCCGAGAATGCCTCCCAGGTCCACCCAGGCCTGGATGGCGACAAGCAGGACCAGGACGCCGATTCCCATGCCGGTAAGGGCGAAGACCAGGGGGGTTCTTCCCTGACCCCTTCCAACCAGTTTGGCGATGGGTTTTCCGGTCCTCGGCTTCAAAGTCTGAGTTTGCGCGTGTAAACGAAATGGTCATCGTCCTCAAGATCCACCAGAATCAGGCCGGCCGCCCGTTCCTTGCAGACCGAAGTGATGAGGCCGGATGCCTTGCGGATATTTTCCCGGTCCAGGTGGCTGAAAGGCTCATCCAGGAGGATCCAGTCAAAAGGCTGGAGCAGGGACCGGATGATGGCGACACGCTGCTGTTCGCCGTAGGAAAGGCGGCCTGCAGGGTCTCCGAGCTTTCCGGAAAGATCCAGCAGGTCCGCATAATGCTCAATCCTGCTGTCGGGAAGCGGCGCGGTGAGGGTGCTTTTGACCTCCAGATTTTCTTTGGTGGTGAGTGCCGGGAATAGCCTGAGGTCCTGGAATACGATGCTGAAATGGCGTTGTCGGAGCCGGGCCAGCTGGGTCTCCCCCAGGGTGCGGAGGTCTTCCCCTCCCAGCAGAACCTTTCCCTCATAATCCTGGCGGAGCCGGAACAGGAAATGGATCAACGTGGTTTTACCGGTTCCCGAAGGGGCACGGATATGGATGCAATCTCCCTGAACCCAGGTGCAATCCCTGTTCCAGATATCAGATGGTTTTTGCCGGAGTTCATCCCGCAGCGGGATGGGCAATAATTGGTGCAGTCCGATATCCCCCATGCGCTTGGCCCTGTTATGAATTTTTGCCGTTGGTCAATGCCCCGTTTGATTTGTGGAATCCGCCATTGCATGATGGGATTGATACGCATGGATCCCCGCTTCAAGGATTTGCTGAAGGCTGTTGGTGCTGCTGTCGGTCATATCAAGGGTCAGGGTGCTGGTCTCTGAATTTCCGCTGAGGGGATTGCTCGTCACGATCAGATCCCGGAACAGGTCGGGGTGTTTTCCCATTCCGTGCATCTTCCAGGGCAACTTGCCCTGGGCTTTTTTCATAATATCCCCCATGCCCGTGAAATCCAGGTAGATCACCGCGGATTTTCCATTTGCCTGGTCTGCGATGGGACCGGTGAAACCAGGGTTGGTCCCGGAAATATACTGGTCCGCCAGGTCTTTGGAGGAAGCCATCACCAGGAAGCGGGAATTGGTCTCCAGGGTCATGGCTTTACCTTCCTTGGAAGTTGCCAGCGAATAGGTCATGGCGCCCTGCTTCTGGATCATTCCCATGGAAGCCACCTCATCCAGGATCCTGGCCATGGAGGCCGTATCACCAACGGTAAGGACCCCGACCCACCGAACCGAAGTATCGGATGCGGTTTTGGGCAGCAGGGCCAAAATCAAATCCCCCTTGAACGCATTGAGAGCAGTGTCCAGGCCAATATTGGCTTTCTGGCTCAGGGCTTCGTCTACCACCCCCTCCACTCCCAGAAGGTTCAGATAATCTTTGATGCCGTTGGGCTGAAAGGAAAGTGCGATCAGGGCGTCTGGGTTCCCGGATGGAATACGCTTGAGGAGGTCCGGGTCCAGGCTTCGGGAAGAAATTTTGCCCATGATATGGGCCATCTGATCATTCAGGGTATAGGTGGAGGTCAGGAGGATTTTTCCGCGCTGGAAATTTCCCTCCACTTCAACATAATTTCCCTGGTAAATCTCAGGCCGGAGCATCCCGGAGACCATTTTCAGTTTCGGGTTGTTGGCAAAATGATGATAAATCGCTCCGACATTCATCCACAGCATGAAGTCACCCCGGTTTTCCGGAAAAGAACTTTGGGTGGCAATGGAACCGGATTTTCCCTGTCCCGCCAGCTGTTGGAAAATGTTGAGGAAATTTTCCTTAACGGTATCGTTGTCTCCCCCACCCATCTGGTGGAATAACATCACCACGTGGGAGTTCCAGCCGATCATCCCCTTCCCGTTGAGATACATATGGCCGCCGTCTCCTTCGGTCTTCACCTCCCCTGCAGGATGATTCGCCTTTAGATGGGCTTCCAGCTTGGCAGGGTCCTTCAGGGAGGCCACGAGAGCCACATAATGAGTTCCGTGGGCCGTATCGCTTTCCATGAACAGGAAAGCCTCACCGGAAAGGTCCACCCCGAGGGAGGAAGGATCCCGGATGATCTGGCTGGAGGCGCTATCCCCCATATGATGCATGATTTCCCGGACCATGGGGGAATTCATCAGGGTATCCAGGTTCACGTCTGAAGTGATCCGGCCCAGGTTGATACCTGCGACCACGGCAGCATCCCTGGGAATATAATAGGAGGGGTCCTGCTTCTGGGTGCATGATGCCAGCAAAACCACCAGCAGAACCGGGGCCTGGCGGAGGGGAGAAAAGATTTTTTTCATCTGGATCTATTTAATTTTTGGAGCCGAAACCCCAATTTAAGGATTATAGCGTTCGCAATCCACATTTCAGAAGGATCTGCCGAGTAATTCCTCTGCTTCGATCAGGGTCTGTTGACCCGTTGATAGGTCTTTCAGGCTTAATTTTCCGGCCTCCAGCTCTGAACTTCCGATCATTACCACGAAGGGAATCCCGTTTTTGTCGGCATACTTCAGCTGCCGGTCCATTTTGGCCGGAGAAGGATAGATCTCGGCCGGGGTACCCGCGAGGCGAAGGGCTTTCAGGAGCCGATAGGATTGCTCCATACCCTCCTGCCCCAGGTTCAGGAAGAGGACCCGGGTCCTCTTCCCCTGGTCAGGAGGGAAAAGCCCCAATTCTTCCAGGGCATCATAGATCCGGTCCACTCCGAAGGAAATCCCCACCCCTGAGATGCCTTTCAGGCCGAACAGGCCTGTAAGGTCGTCATAACGGCCCCCTCCAGCTATGCTTCCCGTCTTCACCCCCGCCGGGGGTTGCGCTTCAATAATGGTCCCTGTATAATAATGGAGCCCCCGGGCAAGAGAAAGGTCCACCTGGACCCGGGATCCCAGCCCCGCGAAAGAGTTTTCCAGGATCTGGGCGAGGCAAAGCAGGCCCGGGTGCCCTGGGGATCCTTCGGGAAATAAGGCCCGCAACGCCTGCAGGACCTGGGAATGATCTCCCTTCATTGCAATGAAATTGGCTACCACCTGGATGGCCCGGTTGTCCATTCCTTTCAGGAGCAATTCCTGGCTCACGCCTTCCCAGCCGATCTTGTCCAGTTTGTCAATAGCCACCATGATGTCGGGGAGCATCTCCGGCCTTCCGGTTAATCCTGCGAGGCCGGCCAAAAGCGACCGGTGGTTGATTCTGATGCCGGAATCCTTCAGCCCCAGGGCTGAAAGGGCCTCATCCAGAAGCTGTAGCAACTCGATTTCGCAAAGCAGGGAGTCGGTTCCGATGATGTCTGCATCGCACTGGAAGAATTCCCGGTAGCGGCTTTTCTGGGGCCGGTCCGCCCGCCAGACAGGCTGGATCTGGTATCTTCTGAAGGGAAAAATCAGCTGGTGCTGGTTCATCACCACGAATCGGGCGAAGGGAATGGTCAGGTCATAACGGAGCGCCTTACTGCTCACCCGGGAAACCAGCTGCCGGGTGTCCGCCGCATCCCGGGCCTTTTCCAGGATATCTCCGTTGTCCAGGACCCGGAACATCAGCTGGTCGCCCTC
>DATKSX010000219.1:0-3902 GCA_035531415.1 Chitinophagaceae bacterium | reverse complement strand
GCAGATGCACACCGCCACCTGTTCCTTCCGGGACCAGATCGACTGGCTGCGCAACCATCCCAGCATTTTCCTCTGGCTCTATGGCAGCGACAAATGGCCCAGGCCCGCCCTGGAATCCCAATACCTGGACATCCTGTCAGCAGATGACCCGACCCGCCCCTATGCGCAGTCCGCTGCGGAACATACCAGCCAGATCACCGGCACCTCCGGTATGAAGATGCGCGGCCCCTATGATTATGTTCCTCCCGATTATTGGTATATCGATCACAAGCACGGGGGAGCCTTCGGGTTCAATACCGAAACCAGCCCTGGCCCTGAGGTTCCGGTGAAGGAAAGCCTGGAAAGAATGATCCCTGCCGATTCCCTCTGGCCGATCAGCCAACCCTGGCTTTTCCATGCAGCCCGGGGTCAATTCCATAATCTCAAATATTATGACCTGGCGATGGACCACCGGCTGGGAGCCCCCACAGGGCTGGATGATTACCTGAGGAAAGCCCAATACCTGAACTATGAGGGGATGCGCGCCATGTACGAAGCCTTTGAGGCAAACCGCTTCAAGGCCACCGGAATCATCCAGTGGATGTACAATGCCTCCTGGCCCAAGCTCTGGTGGCAGCTCTATGATTTTTACCTCGTGCCGACCGCAGCATTCTATGGCGCCCGGAAAGCTTGCGAGCCGGTCCATATCGCCTACGATTACGGCACCCATGGGGTCGTGGTGGACAATAACACCCTGGAGGATTATCAGGGACTGAAGGCGCATATCCGGGTCCTGGATTTCAACCTGACTCCCCTGGATTCCGCCGATATTGCCGTGGAGGATCTCCGGCCCCAGCAAACCCTTACCCTTCCCTTCAGCGATTCGGCCATAAGCGCTGTGACCTATTTCATAGAGCTGGGCCTTACGGATGGAAAAGGGAAAGAAATCAGTCATAATTTCTACGCCTTATCCCATGTCCCGGATGTCCTGGATTCCACCAGGAATACCTGGTTCGTGACCCCGGAGAAGTCCTATTCTGATCTCACCGCCCTGCAGGGGCTTCCAACCGTGCACCTGGATGTGGAAAAGCAAATCCAAAGGAGGGGTGACAAGGTATTTGCTTCGGTGACCCTCCGCAACCCCACAAACCATCTTGCCTTCATGGTTTGCGTCGATTTGCTTCGGCAGGGGGATCATCAGCTGGTCACGCCCATTTTCTGGGACAATAATTATATCAGCCTGCTGCCAGGGGAGGAAAGGACGATCACCGGATATTGCGGGGAAGCTGACCTGCATGGCCAGACCCCCGAGATTAGGATCAGCGGCTGGAATATTTCCAATGCCCGGTAAGCCCAAATTTTCAACGGCAACCCAATTCTGGCGGCCTGCCCCTCCAAATCCATGTTCATGAAAAGGAACTATTATATCGTGGGCCTCATCATGCTCACCTTCTTCGTCATTTCCTTCATCACCAATATCATCGGGCCCCTGATTCCCGATATCATCAAGGACTTTCATCTCAGCCTGGCCCTGGTGGCGGTCCTTCCGTTCGCCTTTTTCATCGCTTACGGAGTCATGTCCATCCCCTCGGGCATGATGGTCGAGAAGTTCAGGGAAAAAAGGATCATGACCTGCGGTTTCATCCTGGGACTGCTGGGTTCGGTGCTGCTCGCTTCCCACCCCGGTTATCTCACCGCAGTGGTTTCCCTTTTCGTAATCGGTTGCGGAATGGCCATGCTGCAGGTGGTGATCAACCCCCTGCTCAGGACCTCCGGAGGGGAGGAACATTTCGCTTTTAATTCCGTGCTCGCCCAGCTGATCTTCGGCCTAGGTTCCTTCGTAAGCCCCTTCATTTATTCCATGCTGGTGTTGCACCTGGAAGCCCATACCACAACCCGGTCCTGGTTCGCGGGACTGGTTCCTGCCGGCCTTCCCTGGATCTCCCTTTATTGGGTCTTCACCGTGGTCTGCCTGGTGATGGTATTGATCATCCTGGGTTCCCGGTTCCCCCGGGTGGAGCTGAGTTCCGAGGAGGTGGTGGGACCGATCAAGACCCATCTCATCCTGCTGCGCAAAAGGGTGGTGATCCTGTTTTTCATCGGACTTTTCTGCTATGTCGGAACAGAACAGGGCACGGCCAACTGGATTTCCCAGTTCCTTTCCACCTATCATGGTTACAATCCCCAGACCACCGGGGCTTCCGCGGTCGCGGCATTCTGGGGGCTCATGACCCTTGGGGGCATCCTGGGGCTGATCCTGCTGAAGTTCATCGACAGCCGCAAAGTATTGATCCTTTTTACCGTGCTGGCCCTGGTCTGCCTCAGTGCTGCCTTGTTCGGTCCTGCCAAAGTCTCCCTGAGGGCCTTTCCCCTGGTCGGATTTTTCGCATCCGTGATGTATCCCATCGTGTTTTCCCTCGCGCTAAATTCCGTGAAAGAACATCATGGCTCCTTCTCCGGGATCCTGCTGACCGGCGTTATCGGAGGGGCCGTGGTGACCCTGGTCATCGGCTGGGTGGCAGGCTACCTGGGACTGCGGACCGGGATGCTCCTGCTCTACCTGACCCTGGGCTATATTCTTTCCATCGGGATCTGGGCCAGGCCCATCATCACCAACAAGACCATCGCGCTGGGAAGGACCGGGGAAAATCCCGAAAACCCATGAATATTAAGGGACGCGTTATCGGCATCGACCTGGGGGGTACCCAGGTTCGGGCGGGGAAAATACGGGATGGATCCCTCGAGGCGACCCATGCCCTGAAAGTCCGGAGCCAGGGCACGGTGGAGGAAGTGATGGAGGACCTGTACTCGGTTACCGATGCCCTGATCGATCCCACGGTGGCCGCAATCGGAATCGGTGTTCCGAGCGTGGTGGACCTGGATTCAGGAGTCGTTTATGAAGTGCAGAATATTCCTTCCTGGAAAGAGGTTCCCCTCAGGCAATGGATGGAAGCCCGTTACAAAATCCCCGTCCAGGTCAACAACGATGCCAACTGCTTTGCCCTGGGAGAGCTTTATTTCGGCAAAGGGATGGGGAAGCAAAACCTGATCGGCCTGACCGTGGGGACTGGCCTGGGAGCCGGGATCATCATCGGGGGAAAGCTGTATGCCGGTGCCAATTGCGGAGCCGGGGAGTTCGGCATGGTGGCGTATCTGGATAAGCATTTTGAATTTTACTGCTGCGGCCAGTTTTTCACCAACGTTTATGGGATCGATGGCAACGAAGTATACCAAATGGCCCTGGCCGGTGATGCCAGGGCAAGGGAAATGTACCATGAAATGGGTACCCATCTGGGCAATGCCATCAAAATGATCCTTTATACTTATGATGCGGACCTGATCATCCTGGGAGGGTCGGTCCGGGAGGCTTATCCTTTTTTCAGGGAGGGATTATGGGACCAGGTCCGGACCCTGGCCTATACCCGCACGGCCCAAAAGTTGGTGATCGAGATTTCCACCCTGGAGCACAGCGGATTGCTCGGAGCGGCAGCCCTTTGCTATGATGCGGATATTACTCATAAGTAATTAATATTCAATTCTTAAGGCAATTACAATCCTTTCCTTTCCGAAGCAAAAGGGGTATCTTTGGGGCGGTTGAAATCGCCATGGAACATGTTCTTTTATGACTATAAGGATCATCCCGAGGCCAGGGTAAATCCCTCCCTTTTATGGGAGTACGATATGGATCATTTTGATTTTCAGGAAATGCGTCATATCGTGGTTCAAAGGGTGGTGGAAAGGGGATGGAAGGAGGATTGGAATGCCATACTCAATCTATATAGTTTGGAGGGGGTAATTGAGGCGATCCGGGAAATTCCTTATTTAAACGATAAGGATATGCATTTTGTAAGCATGATCTTCGAAATCCCAATATCAGAATTAAAATGTTACGGAAAGATACGGTCCAACCCGGCACACTGGAA
>DATKSX010000218.1:0-5360 GCA_035531415.1 Chitinophagaceae bacterium | reverse complement strand
CCGGGTGGATGAGGCCATGAAGGAATTGGTCCGGGCGGATCGGGAAGTTTTCACCAGTTCGGACGGGTCGCTCGACCGGGACCGGGAAAAAACCTTTGTTCCGGAAGGCTTTCCCCTGGAGGCGGGCCGGTCCCTCCGATGGGTCGGGATCGGGGGTTTCCACTATTATCCCTGTGCCGGGACCCATGTGCAAACTCTGGGACAACTCGGAACGGTTTCGGTCAAATACTTTAAAAACAAAAAAGGGAATATCCGGGCAGCTTACCTGGTTGAACCATAAAAAAAGAGGGGGAATTATTTCCGGTTGCCGGATTTCCACCAGCGATAGGTGATCACGCTGACCACCGCCATGGGGGTGGCCATGAGGTACAAAATCCCGGAATTCAGGCTTCTTGCCGCATGGGGTCCCAGCTGTTGGGCGGTTTTGGTGCAGAGGGAACACTGGGCCAGCAGTTCCTGGCTGAGACAGGTCAGGACCAACAGAAAAAGAAGGAAGAAAATTGGCCTTAATTTCATGGATTAAAGTTACGGAAAATACGATTCTATTTCCCCCTTGAAGCTCAAAATTCCTAATTTTCAGGTTCTAACCTAAAAATCACCCCATGCCCCATATTCCACTCAACCCTGACCTGCCGGGAATCACCGGCCTGCTGGATTATCGCAAGGATACCGCCCTCCCCATCCGCCAACTGACGCAGATCCTGCTCCGCGGGGATTCCACCCTCACCCAGGGGGAAAGGGAATTGATTGCAACGGTGGTTTCCCAGGGGAACCAATGCAAATTCTGCACGGCCGCCCATGGAGCCGCTTCGGATTTCTTCTTCGGGGAACAGGAAACTTCGTCCCTGGTAAAAAATGACCTGGCGCACGCACCCGTATCGGCAAAAATGAAGGCGCTGCTGGAGATCGCCCGGGCGGTCCAGGCCGATGCAAGGACCGTATCCACCCAAATGGTCGCCAAGGCCCGGGCAGAGGGAGTCACGGACCGGGAGCTGCATGATACCGTGCTTATATCGGCATTATTTTGCCTCTACAACAAATATGTGGACGGGCTGGCGACAATTGCCCCGGAAGAGCCGGCATTCTATGAACGGCTGGCCAAAATCCTCGGTAACAGCGGGTATCTTCCTTCTGAGAACCGGTACTCGAGCCTGAAATCCTGAGGGAGGGGAATCATTCGGAAACAGCCTTTTCCAGTTTTGCCAACCAGGGGATCAGAACATACCTGGCTGCCCCTTCACTGGCATCCCGGTTCGAAGGGGTCATCCCTTCCAAATTCAACAGGGCATTGGCCCATTTGTCATAATTTATGGGGGGTGGATTGCCTCCGATCTTCCCTTGATCAAGGGAGGAAAAAAATAATGGTAATTATATACATAATGGGACCTGAACAAAATTACCCCATTCGTCCCCGAGTTGGGGGATAAATTATAGAATTTCAAATAATTTTGCCGATGCTTAAAGCCTACAAATACAGGATTTATCCAACCTCGGATCAAATTATCCAATTGGACAAAACATTTGGATGTTGCCGGTATTTGTGGAATATAGGGCTCGAAATTAAGATGGATGCCCACCAAAAGGGCAAGTACATTTCAGCTTTTGATCTTTGTAAACAATTGACCGATGCGAAGAAAGACTTTGTCTGGTTGAAAGAACCCGATAGCCAAGCCCTGCAAATGGCATTAAAGAATTTGGATGTGGCCTTCAAAAACATGAGCAGTGGTAAGGGCTTTCCTAAATTCAAAGCCAAATCTGGAAACCAATCTTTTATCTGCCCAAATAATACCCGTAAAATTGATTTTGAGAAAGGGCTATTGACTATCCCAAAAATTAAAAACATCCCAATAATCATTGACCGGAAATTCAAAGGCCAGATCAAAAGGGTAACTATTTCCAAAAACCCTACTGGCAAATATTTCGCCTCCGTATTGGTGGACAACCATCAGGAATTACCTGCCAAAGTACCCATAGGGGGTAAATCCATGGGGATAGACCTGGGATTAAAGGAGTTTGCGGTCCTGTCAGATGGCACAAGGATTACCAACCCCAGGTTCCTGGAAAGAGAGATATTCCACTTGAAGTATTTGCAGGGCCAGACATCAAAGAAAAAGAAGGGATCCAATAACCGAAGGAAAGCTAACCGTAAAATTGCCTTGTGCCATGAGCGGATAACCAATATGCGTAAAGATTTCCTGCACAAATTATCCTCTGCGCTGGTGCGTGAGAACCAAACCATCTGCGTGGAGGATTTGGCGGTGAAAAACATGGTCAAAAACCACAAATTAGCCAGAGCAATTTCCCAAGTTGGATGGAGCGAATTTGTGCGGCAACTTACCTACAAAGCCGCTTGGTATGGCAAGAACCTGATCCGGATTAATAGGTTCGAGCCATCTTCCAAGACCTGCAATAATTGCGGTTGGAAATACCAGGATCTGGACCTTTCAGAACGGGAATGGACGTGCGAAGGTTGTGGTCAGACCATTGATCGAGATTTGAATGCGGCCCGAAATATCCTCGTGGCCGGACTAAATATTGGCGGTGGGGTACATCGTCGAAAGCCTGTGGAGCTGCCCGTATTAGCAGGGAGCACGATGAAGCAGGAAAGTATACAAGTCCCATTATGTATATAGTTACCAAAATAATAAGGCCATGAGCAGGGCTTCTTTCATGGTTCCAATTTGAATCGGGGAAAGCCCCGGGAATAAAAAACTTCCCGGATGGCTTTGGCCGGGCTGCAGCAATGAAAATAAAGGGAGGAATTCGCCGGTCGCATATCCATAAGATGGCCGAAGGCCAGAAGGCTAATTGAGCCGGAAATTTATGTTCTGTCCGGGATTTTGTCCGGGATTTCCATTCCCGGACAATTCTATCGAAGAAGACCTCCGGGCCTGGCCATTCCGTCAATAATACGGGGCAAGCATCACATAAACCGTCACCCCGGTAATGGCCACATAGAACCAGAGCGGCCAGGTGATCCGGGCAATTTTTTTGTGGCGGACAAAATCCCCTTTCAGGGCACGGACCAGGGTGACCAGAACCAGCGGAACGATGACCACCGAAAGGCAGATATGGGAGATCAGGATGAAAAAATACAGGGGACGGATCCAGCCCTTCCCCCCGAAATGGGTTTCAGGAGCGAAGGAATGATAGATTACGTAATTGAGCAGGAATAACACGGACAGGCCCACCGCGATGAGGTTGCAGGCCCGGTGCACTTTCCATTTCCCATGGAGGATGAAATACAGGCTGGCCAGCAGCAGGATGGCCGTGGCCGAGTTCAGCACGGCATTGATAAAGGGAAGAACCTTCAGGGGATGGGCATTTCCCAGGGTGGCGTGGGGCAGCAGGAACAAGGCCGCAACCGTCAGGGGAATCGTGATGGAAATGATGGTTATGGGAATGGCAAAGGAGCCCCTGGTTTCCAACGTTAATGTTTTAGGTCCTTTTCGATCATCAGCATGGCGATATCATGCATACATCTTTTCACATCCGCGGAATCCACCCCGCTGTAATATCCGCGGATAAAGCGGTGGCGGTCCAGCAGGACCCATTTGTCCGTATGGACAAAATCTTCCGGGCCCCCGTCTCCCTGCTCGGCATCGACAAAAAACTGCTTGCGGGCCATGTCATAGATCTGTTTCTTGTCTCCCGTGAGGAGCCACCAGACATCCGGATCGGCGCCATAATGGTCGGCATAGGCCCTCAGCCGGGCCACGGAGTCATGTTTGGGATCCACCGTGAAGGAGAGGATGCGCAGGCCCGTATCCGAAGCGGCGAATGAGGTCTGAACCCATTTCAGGTTTCGGGAAAGGGTGGGGCAGAAAGAAGGGCAGGAGGTGAAGAAGAAATCCACGAGCACTACTTTGGGACCGATGCTGTCGAAGGAACAGGGCTGACCCAGCTGGTTGGTCAGGTGGAAATCCCCCACCTGATGGTAATTCGTATCATAGTGCATCACCCCTCCCCTGCTCACGGAATCCACTCCCACCGCTCCATAGTATGCCGGAAACCGGATGTTGCGGTTTGCGTATAATTTGGTCACCAGATAGAAGCCGAGGGGAACTGCCACCGCGATCAAACACGCTATGAGGGTCTTCCGGATGATCCAGGCGGTTAAGGATGGGTTAAAATGAACCGGTTCAATTTCCCCCGGGACAGATCAAATCAATGGCTCGCGCTATTGTCATTCCTCCAGGGAGAAAGATGCTCGATGACAGGGGTATCATTTCTCATGTGCTTCCAGGAATTGCCGTCCGCCAGAAAGGCGGTGATGCCCCAAATGATGAACAAAAGCGGCACCAGAACACTGAAAATCAGGTTCTTGAACTCATGCCGGAGGTGCATGAATTCCGCCACGATGAAAAAAGCCTTGACCACCGTCAGGCTGATGAAAATGGCATTCAGCAGGACCCTTGGCGGAAAATTCGTAAAATAATGGAGGAACGCGAAACCCACTTCGACGATCGTCACGCATAGCAGGATCCAGAAGACCCGGATCAGGGTTTTGACGACCGGATCCTTCAGGCCCCGGGGCTGCTCTTGCAAAACTTGAATTTGTTCCATATCCTATCGGTCAATTATAAAGTCGGTTTCCAATATATGCCTATAGCAGGTAGAAACAGGTGAACACATAAACCCAGACCAGGTCCACAAAATGCCAGTAAAGTCCGATCTTTTCGACCATCTCGTAATGGCCCCTCTTTTCATAGGTCCCCTTGAGCACGTTGATGAGGATGATGATGTTGATGATCACTCCCGAAAACACATGGCATCCATGGAACCCGGTGATGGTGAAAAAGAATGCCCCGAAGGCGGAAGGCCCGGCCGTGGCGTGACCGTGGACCACCGGTCCGAGGAGATTATGGGTCATGGTGACTCCTTTTTCGGTGATCAGGTCGGTCCATTCGAAGGCCTGGCAGCCGAGAAAGGCCAACCCGCCGATGATCGTGAAAAAAAGCCATTTGGCCACTTCCTTCTGCCGCTTCAGATGCCCGGCGTGAACCGCCAGCACCATCGTCACGGAGCTCATGATCAGGATGAAGGTCATCACGCTCACGGAAAGCAGGGGCATGTTGCCCTTGAGAATGAAAAACTTGTTGAAGACATAATTGGCGTCCGGCCAGTAGTTCACGCTGAACCGGGTGCTGCCATAGGAGATCAGCAGCGCGCTGAATGTAAAAGTGTCCGATACCAGGAAGAACCACATCATCAGTTTCCCGTAACTGACATTATAAGGGGATTGACCCCCGCCCCATAAGTTTTTCTTGACTTTTACCGCTGTATCCATGTTTACTTTGTGTCCTGATCAGTGAATGATGATGAAAAAGATATACAGATAGATCCAAAGCACGTCCACA
>DATKSX010000217.1:0-6990 GCA_035531415.1 Chitinophagaceae bacterium | reverse complement strand
GGCCGATCCGGTATCGGTAATTTGCCCGGTGAACAGGAGGGCTCCCATGGGAAGTCCCGCAGCAGAAAGGTCACTTTTGGCCTCATCCAGGGTTTTTCCGATCAGATTGGGAACCGGCATTGGGGTATCGCCCACCCCGTTGGCAAGTACCAGGCTGATCTGGCTGCCTTCGGGGATCAGGGTCCCCGCGGCAATGGGATGCCCCTGGTACAGCTGGTCCAATACGGTATTCATGGCGAAATCCGCCCGGTAAAGGGTATCCCCCATCACAAGGCGTTCGCTTTCCAGGGTCATCACCGCGCTTCGGAAGGAATAGCTGATCAGGTTCGGCATGGCCACCATCGGAGGCTGGACTTTGTTGATCGTGAGAAATACGGTTCGGTTGACTTTGACCTGGGCATCGGAGGAAGGAGACTGGCGAAGGACGGTAAGGGCGGGAAGGCTGTCGGTATACAGAGAATCCTGGATTACCACCCGGAATCCCCCAGCCTGAAGCAGGGATCGGGCATCCCCCACGCTTTTGCCCTCGACATCCGGAACCCGGACGGTATCTCCGTGTTTGGTGATGAATCCCAGGGAGACGAAAAATAGGAAGCC
This sequence comes from Chitinophagaceae bacterium, assembly GCA_035531415.1. Lineage (GTDB taxonomy): Bacteria > Bacteroidota > Bacteroidia > Chitinophagales > Chitinophagaceae > JANWKA01. The sequence continues at coordinate 6,393 of DATKSX010000217.1, read as the reverse complement.
GATGAAAAACACCAGGATTATGGCGGCTAGAAAATTCACCCAGAAGGGCTGTGAGGTCAGTCGTTTCAACATGCCATGAGAATCGGCTGCAAGTTAATCAAAACAGGCCTGGGATGGCGAAAGGCATTCCCGGATCAGGTTTCCGTAGAAAACCCCCAGGGTCATGCCACTGGCCCTTACCTGCTGGGGCACCAGGCTGTTTTCCGACTGGCCCGGCATGGTGTTGGCCTCCAGGAAGAACAAAGCCCCGTCTTCCTCCCGGAGGATATAATCAATGCGGACGATGCCCCTGCAATCCAGCCGGGTATATAACTCCTCCGAGGTGGTAGATATTTTATCCAGGACCTGGCGGGGGGCTTCAGCCGGGGTGACTTCCCGGGATTTGCCCGGGGTGTATTTGGCTTCATAATCGAAGAACTCATTGGTGCTGATGATCTCCGTTACGGGAAGGACCTTCAGTTTCCCACCGGAACGGTAGAGCCCGCAGGTGAACTCCCTTCCCCGGATGAAATGCTCCACGATCAGCTGGTCATCCTCCAGGAAGGCCTTTTCCAGCGCCCCGGGGAGGTCCTTTGCAAAGTTGACCCGGGACATCCCGATACTGGAACCTCCCTCGTTGGGCTTGACGAAGCAGGGAAGACCGGTCCGGCCCAGGATGGCCTCGCAATCGTAATGCTTTCCCCGGATCAGGTGGACGGAATCGGCAACCTGAACGACCCCGAAGCTTTTCACTACCTGGTTGCAGAAACTTTTGTTGAAGGTCAGGGCAGAGGTGACCAGGCCGCAACCGGTATACGGTATGGATAACATGTCCAGGTAACCCTGCAGTCTTCCATCCTCACCCGGGGTGCCGTGAATGGCGATGAAAACGGCCTTAAAACGGATGGTCCTTCCCCGGTAAGAAAGGGAGAAATCATTGCGGTTCACTTCGATCTGGTCCCCTTCCGGGGATTGCCAGGACCAGGAATTACGCGTGATCAGGAGGGTGTATACTTCGAATTCGACGGGATCGAGATGGGCCCCGATCAGGGCAGCGCTCTGGACCGATATCACGAATTCTCCGGAATATCCTCCGGCCATCAGGGCGACTGGGATGCTCATGCCTGGGGTGGGGTTTATGGGGCAGCCTTCGTGGGGGCCAGTCCGGGGTTTCCGGAATCCAGGACGGCCTTCCATTTCCCGTCGGGATCCTTTTTCCACACCGTCACGTAGGTCCCCTGAAAGAGGGAATCCCGGGTCCTGTAAGAATAAACTCCGTAAGTATAGCCCAGGTCCCCGCTGGAAGAAACTTCGGCGTCGGTGGGCCGCCAGGTCATCGAACTTTTACTGGTGTCCATCATCTGGATGAACAAGCGGACCATGGATTCCTTCATCGGATCATGATGGGGCCGCAGCAGCACCCCCTGGTCCGCCATGTACTGCATGTAGGCATATTGCTGACCATGGCTTGCAGACAACTGCGAAAATGCAAGGTCCGCCTGCAACAGTTGGTTTTTGGCGGAATCATCCGGGATGCCGGAGTTTGGGTGGCCGGAGGGGGAGGAACAACCCGCTCCCAGCAGGGTCGCGGAAAGTAAAAGCACGTATATTTTCACGAGGTAATTTCTAATTGGGACCAAATTACCGCATTTGCATTCAAGTTGGGTCAAATTTATGGAATGATCAAAACATTAATCCATCCATATTGGCCCCTGCTCTGGCCCTGCAAAAACCGGATGGATCGCAATCCACAGCAGGGGAATTGATCCATAATGCCACCGGTTGCTCCGGTACCTGGAGCGGGTTAGGAACTGGGCCGGATGAACCGGACTTCCCGGTTCGGCCTTCGTCCCGCCCGGTGGGTACCCTAACCCATGACCGGAAATCAATGCGGCAAAAAATATCAGGATCATGGAGTTACAAACCAGAGCAGGCAACCCGATGAGACCGGGATGGCGCAGCCGATGGGAGGGTCATTGAACCAGGAAAATTTCCTTGTCCCAACAGAATAATTTGGCCTTTTACGAAATTGGTTGAATGGATCAGGATCCGGACCGTAACGGAAATCCGGTCACATGTGCAACTTGTCTTTTTTGGCGAGCAGTTCCTCCACAGTTTCCCGGTACATTTCATCCGGGACGCAGCAATCCACAGGGCAAACGGCAGCACATTGAGGCTCTTCATGGAAACCCTGGCATTCCGTGCATTTATTCGGAGTTATGTAATAGGTATCCGTGCTGACCGGGGGCATCCTCTGACTGGCATCCACCGGGGTTCCGTCCAGCAGGGTGAACTGGCCCTTGACGGTCGTACCGTCCGCAATGGCCCATTCCACCCCGCCCTCATATATGGCGTTATTGGGGCATTCCGGTTCGCATGCGCCACAATTGATGCATTCATCGGTGATCTTTATGGCCATTTTTGGTCTGGTTTGAAAGCTAAGGGTAAATTTGCAGGACAAAAATAAACGCTTTTATCGTTTAAACCATTTTTTGTGGCCATGATCTCCCTGGAACGCAGACTGATGCTGATGGAAAATCTGGGCGCCTATTTGTCCGCGAATGAACCTGCCTGGAGGGAAGCCGTGTCCCGGGCGGGCCTTTTCAACCCCTGGTTCATCGAACCATTCGTGGACCATGCCGTCAGTCAGATCTGCAGCCGTTTCCTGGAGCCGGCATTGCTGCGCTCCTGGGCCTCCGGTTTTACTTTCCTGAACGGCAGGGAGCGCAACCACACGGTAGGACTGGTGATGGCAGGCAATATCCCGCTCGTTGGCTTCCATGATTTCCTCTGCGTTTTCTTAAGTGGATACCGGATGAAGATCAAGCTTTCCCAAAAAGATGAGATCCTGTGGAACCATATTCTTTCCCTGCTCCTCCAATGGGAGCCTGGGCTGGAAGACCGGATCGCCACCGGAGGCCCATTGCCCGGATGCGATGCCTATATCGCCACGGGCAGCAATGGATCTGCCCGGTACTTCGAATATTATTTCTCTTCCCGGCCCAGCCTGATCCGAAGAAACCGGACTTCGGTAGCTTGGGTCGACGGCCACGAATCCCGGGCGGAGCTGGAGGGGCTCGCCCGGGATATCCTCCTTTATTTCGGGATGGGATGCCGGAGCGTCACCCAGGTCTGGGTCCCGACAGGATATGATTTCCTTCCTTTGCTGGAGGCCACGGCCCCCTTTGGTTTTCTGGCCGATCACCACCGCTACCGCAATAACCTGGATTATCGCCTGGCCCTCCTGGTGCTCAACCGGACCCCCTATATGTCCCGTCCCCATTTGCTCCTGGTTGAGGATTCCTCCCCATTTTCCCCGATCGGAGTCCTGCATTACCATTATTACGAAGGGGCGCGGCCCGCCGGCCTGCGCCCGGAGGAGCGCCAGGACCTCCAATGCATCGTCGGCGGGGATGGAATCGCATGGGGTAACAGCCAGCTTCCCGGGCTTTCAGACTGGGCTGACGGAGTCAACACCATGGACTTTCTGGGCTCCCTGCAGACCCGCTTATGATTGATACTGAATCTGCTGCCTAAATTATTGTTAAAGTAAAACCGACCCCATCCAAAATATTTTTCCCGGCGTTAAATTTGTTGTACCTGAAAAAAATCTGAAACCATGAGCCTTAAAAACATCGCCGCGACGGTGCTGATCAGCGCGGCCACTGCATTGGGCAGTGTTTTTTTATACAGCCAGTTCACCCCAAAACCGGACGCCAGCATTCCGGCCCTTGCCAAAGTTCCCGTCAATTATGTCAGCTATACAGGTCCGTCTGCTTCTGCGGGCCCGGCTGATTTCGAAGAGGCGGCCAGCATCGCCAGTCCGGCCTCCGTCCACATCCGGACCAAGACCCGGCCCAAGGAGATCTCCGATAACCAGGCCCAAGGGTATAACCCGTTCGGGAACATGTTCGGGGGCAACGACCCCTTTTCCCAGTTCTTCGGGCACGGGGGAGGAAGATATTATATTCCGGGCCAGCAGGCAGCCGGTTCCGGGGTGCTGATCTCCGATGACGGTTATATCGTGACCTGCAACCATGTTGTGGACGGGGCCGATTCCGTGACGGTCACGCTGAACAACCGGGACACTTATACTGCCAAAGTGGTTGGAAGGGATCCGAACACGGACCTGGCGCTGCTGAAGATCAAGGCCAACCATCTTCCCTATATCCTCTTTGGAAATTCTGATGATGTGAAGGTCGGCCAGTGGGTGCTCGCCGTGGGTTATCCCCTGAATTTGGAAACCACCGTCACCGCCGGAATCGTGAGCGCGAAGTCCAGGGATATCGGGGTGAACGACGACGGGGTCAATCCCGTGGAATCATTCATCCAGACGGATGCAGCGGTGAACCCGGGCAACAGCGGCGGGGCCCTGGTCAATACCGAGGGGCAGCTCATCGGGATCACCTCAGCCATCGCTTCGCCCACCGGGTCCTACGCCGGTTATGCCTATGCCATCCCGGTCAATCTGGTCAAGAAGGCGGTAAACGATCTTTTGAAATACGGGACCGTGCAGCGGGCATTTCTCGGTGTTTCCCTTCCGAACGTGAATAATCCCGCCTACCGGGCCTCACTCACCAACCGGATGCCCGACAAGGGGGTAGAGATCAGTGGGGTGGAACCCGACGGTGGTGCCGCCACCGCCGGGATGAAAGCGGGAGATGTGATCCTCACGATCAACGGGGCTCAGGTCAATACCGAACCCGAGCTGATGGAAACCGTTGCAGGTTTCCGTCCCGGGGACCGGGTGAACGTAACTTTCCTCCGCAACGGGGAAAAACATGCCATCACCGTTACGCTGCGCAATAAGAATGGAACGACCGACATCGTCAGGACTACCGTGCTGGACGAACTCGGTGCGAATTTTCAATCCCTTTCCCCCGGGCAGGCCTCCAAGCTGGGGATCAGCGGCGGGGTACAGGTGGAAAATATCGGCAGCGGGATCATCCGGGAACAGACCGACATGCAACCGGGGTTCATCATTACGAAGGTGGGCAAATACCCGGTAACCAATCTGGCCGGCCTCCAGTCCGCGATTGAAAAACAGAGCAGCAATGTCCAGGTGGAAGGGATTTACCCGGACCAGGACGGAGTATTCTATTATGGATTGAACAACATTAAAAATCCCTCCAGGTAAGCCCGGATGGGCCATGAAGGGAAAATATGGAGCGCATTGATCCCGGAAGCCCTGGCGAAAGCCGGGGCTTTCTCATTTTCCCCATCTTATGATCATCAGGGGAAAATCCTTCACCGGGGTAAAATAATGAGGGGCTGCTAGACAACAGCCCCCATGATTAAAAAGATAACCATATCCTATGAAAAACCTATACAAAAATATTGTGTTATTTTTCTACTGCAAGGTCAATTTGGTAAATGTTAATAAATTGTCAGTAAACGCAGAGAAATGGGGGGTGAAGGAAAAACATCAGGGATTTGGTGCCTGAGCCGGCATGTTGTTAGAGCCTTCCCTGGGCGCCTCGGTCCCCGGTCGACTGAGAGGGGCGCAAAACCCTGCATTGGAAGATTTTAAGGGTACCCCGGATCCCGGGATCAGATATTCATGAATTGCTTGAGCTTATTGAAGAATTCCTCCTTTTTTCGGGAGGAAATGGGGATGTTCATTTGGTCGGACATGATCACGGCGGCCCCGAGTCCCTTGATGATCTTGGTGATATGGTGCATATTGATCAGGAAAGATTTGTGAACTCTGAAAAAACCTTTATCTCCCAGCATTTCCTCATATTCCTTCAGGGATTTGCTGATCACATGATTGGTATTGCGGGTCAGTTGGATCTTGGTATAGCTGTCCAGGGCCTCGCAATACAGGATATCCTTGAGGTCCACCACATTATAGCCATCATTGACCGGGATGACGATTTTTGAAAAATTGTTGTCCTTGGTTTTGAGGTAATCCTTGAGGACCGCGGCCAGTTCATTGGGCCCGGCACCGTGGTTGGAGGTTTGGCGGTGCTTGCGCACCTTTTCCAGGGCGGTTTTCACTTCGCTCACCTTAAGGGGCTTAAGCAGGTAGTCGAGGGCCGCGAATTTGATGGCCTGAAGGGCGTATTCCTGGTAAGCGGTGATAAAAATGACATCGAAATTGATGGTGGGGAGCATTTCAAGGACCTCAAAACCTTTATGGGGAGGCATCTCGATATCCAGAAAAAGCACGTCCGGGGGGGTGGAATTGATCAGTTTGACTCCATCTTTTACACTATTGGCCACTCCCACGACTTCCACGTCCTGGCAGTATTTTTCCAGGATATTGGTGAGAATATCAACATTCTTCGGCTCGTCCTCAACGATTATGGCTCGGATGATCTCCATAGGATATTTTGGGGATTCGTAAATTATACATTTATCCTTACAAACCGCAAAATTACTAAATTATATTTGAAAAAATATACAATTTAT
>DATKSX010000216.1:0-8115 GCA_035531415.1 Chitinophagaceae bacterium | reverse complement strand
CTACCAGGGAAAGAAGGTAGCCATCTGTTGCACCGCAGATGCCGTGGTCCCGGTCTGGGCCTTCATGCTCGCAGCCGTTTATCTGCAACCCATCGCATCCCGGGTGGCCTTTTCCACCCCGGGACAACTGAGCACCACCCTGCTTCTGGAGGCCCTGGATGGTTTAGATCCTGAAAAATTCCGGGGGCAGCGGGTCGTGGTGAAGGGATGCGGGGATCAGGCCATACCAACGGAGGCTTATGTCGCGGTCACCAGCAAACTTTTGCCGGTGGTTCGGAGCCTGATGTTCGGAGAGCCCTGCAGTACCGTGCCGCTCTTCAAAAGCCCCTGAGGGATCTGCATTTTCGGATTAATTTTAGGGCAGGGTAATGCTTCCCATCCATGCATCTTTTCCTTGACGAAGATTTCCTGCTGCAGAACCAGACTGCCCGGACCATTTACCACGACCATGTCGAATCCCTTCCGATCCTGGATTATCATTCCCATCTGCCTTCCCCGGAAATAGCGGAGAACAAACCCTTCCCGAACATCACCGAAGTCTGGCTTGGAGGGGACCATTATAAGTGGCGCGCCATGCGCGCCAATGGCATCCCGGAAAATTACATCACCGGGCAGGCCGGGGCCGAAGAGAAATTCCTCCATTGGGCGGCCTGCGTTCCCTACACCATGGGAAACCCCTTGTATCATTGGACGCACCTGGAACTGAAGCGGATTTTTGGAATTAACCAGCTGCTCGACCCGGGTTCGGCGGCCGGGATATTCCGGGCCTGCAAAGAAAAGCTTGCTGATCCTGGTTTCCGGCCGAAGGGGATCCTGGAAAAAATGAGGGTGGAAGTCTCCTGCACCACCGATGATCCGGTTTCGGGCCTGAGCTGGCACAAACAGATCCGCGAAAGCGGCTTTAGGGTTCGGGTGCTTCCCGGTTTCAGGCCCGACCTGGTGCTCAATCCCTCGGATCCGGGAAAATATAACGTTTACCTGGACCAGATTGCCCAGGTTGCCGGAACAGAGATCCGCAGTTTTGGTGATCTGATGGAGGCACTTTCCCGGCGGGTGGCTTATTTCAGCAGCCAGGGGTGCAGGCTTTCCGACCATGGACTGGAACAGATGCCGGAACCTGGAAACCATAATCCGGAAACCATCTTCAACAGGATCCGGCAGGGTAAGTCCGTTAATCCCGGGGAACAGGAATGCCTGCAGCATGCCATCCTCAAGGAGCTTTGCCTGCTTTACCACCAGCAGGGCTGGGTCCAGCAGTTTCATCTGGGAGCTTTGCGCAATGCCAATACCCGGATCCGCATCGCCGTAGGCGGCGATGCGGGAACTGACTCCATCGGAGACTTCCCGCAAGCGACCCGCCTGTCTGCCTTCCTGGACAGTCTGGACCGGTCTGACCGGCTGGCCAGAACCATCCTTTATAATCTCAATCCGGCGGATAACGGGGTATTTGCCACGATGGCCGGAAATTTCAACGATGGCAGCATTCCCGGAAAGGTCCAGTGGGGCCCCGCCTGGTGGTTCCTGGACCAGAAAGACGGTATCGAGGCGCACCTGGAGACTGTTTCGAATTATGGACTGCTGAGCAGATTCACCGGCATGGTCACCGATTCCCGGAGCTTTCTTTCCTTTCCCCGCCATGAATATTTCCGGCGTATCTTATGCAACCGGATCGGGGACCAGGTGGAAAAAGGAGAGTTGCCTGCCGACCTGACCTGGCTGGGCTGGCTCTGCGGAGCGGTCAGTTACCATAACGCCAAAAGTTATTTCGGGTTCTGATGGGCGGCCAAACGATCATCTGTTTCGGGGAAATGCTGCTCCGGCTGGGCTGTCCGGGCTTCGAACGGTTTTCGGAAGCCACGCGGATGGAGCTCCGTTACGGAGGATCCGAGGCCAACGTCGCGATCCTGCTGGCCCGCCTTGGACTCGGGTCGGAATATGTGACCCGGCTTCCTGCCAATGATCTGGGCGATGCGGCTGAAGCCCTGATCCGCAGCCAGGGAGTGGACACCAGTCATGTCCTTCGTGGGGGCGACCGGCTTGGGCTATATTTCAGCGAAACCGGCAATGCGGTCCGGCCAACCCGGATCATCTATGACCGGGCGCATTCTTCCTTTGCCACCCTGGAGCCCGGGATGATTCCCTGGAAACAGATCTTTTCCGGACCGGGATGGTTCCATTGGTCCGGCATCAGCCCGGCCCTCTCCGCCATGTCAGTCCGGCTCTGCCTGGAAGCCCTGGAACAGGCTAAGGTGGCGGGGAGGCGCATTTCGGCGGACTTCAACCACCGGAGCACCCTCTGGAACTACGGCATGCATCCCTCCGCTGTAATGCCGGAACTGCTGACTCATTGCGAGGCGGTCACCTGCGACCTGGATTCGGCCGCGCTTTATTTCGGGATCCGGGTGCCGGACTCCGGAGGGCTCCGACAATCTGCCGCCCATTGCATGGAATCGCTTTCCAAAAAACTTCCCCGGCTGAAGACGCTGGCCATGAGCCTGAGGGAACCCATTGCCGGGGGCGGGATCGCCTATAGCGGGGCCCTGATGCAAGAGGGCAAGATGTATTACCAGGATCCCTACCCGATCCATGAAGACGTGGGAAGGATCGGAAGCGGGGATGCGTTCACGGGAGGATTGCTCTATGGACTGGTAACTGGTGCTCCGCCCAAACAGACCCTGGCCCTGGCCACTGCTGCCGGCGCCCTGAAACACAGCATTGCCGCGGATTTTCCCTTGTTTGGGCTTACCGAGCTCCAGGCCCTGGTCCGGGACGGTTCCGCCAGGGGAAGGGTGGTCCGCTGATCCGGCACCGTCTTTTTATTAACCGGCTTATTTTTTTCATATGCAACTAACCCTATCCCGCCAGGAGATTTTCGAAGAGGTTTCCCGGTATGGGTTCCTTCCCCTGTTCAATAGCGATGATCCGGCCGATGCCATAGCCGTGCTGGAGGCCGCCTACCGGGGCGGGGTCCGGATATTTGAGTTCACCAACCGCTCCCCTCATGCCCTGGAGGTTTTCCAGATGCTAGCGGCTCACGCCGCTTCCTCCCTGCCCGGCCTGCTGCTCGGAGCCGGCACGATCTCCGATCCCGGAATGGCCGAATCCTTTGTCCAGGCTGGGGCGCAGTTTCTCGTCCTTCCGATGATCCGTCCCCAGGTGGCGGAATATTGCAGGATGAAAGACCTGTTCTGGATGCCCGGATGCGGAACCCTCTCGGAGATCGCCCTGGCAAATGACCTGGGGGCCGATATGGTCAAGTTATTCCCCGCCGAACTGTTGGGCGGATACCGTTTTCTGGAAGCCATCCGGGCCCCTTGCCCCTGGATCCGGGCCATGCCCACGGGCGGGGTAGACGGCACAGAGGAAAACCTCCGGGGCTGGTTCCGGGCCGGTGCGGTTTGCGTCGGAATGGGCTCCAGGCTGTTCACTCCTCAGATCCTCAAGGATAAGGATTATGACCAGCTGAGCGCCACCATTTCAGCCATCGTCCGGACCATAAGAAAAATAAAATCGGAAAAACCGTGAGGAAATGCACCGCCATCCTGGCCCTGTTTTCCTGGGCCTGGAGCGCGGGCGCCCAGGGAATATTCTCCTTTCCCGATCCCTCCTGCACCCCTTCCACTCATGACCTTGCCTGGGACAGCCTCGCGGCGACCTGGGATGATGGTATGCCTCTGGGAAACGGCATGCTGGGCGCCCTGGTCTGGCAAAAAGGGGACAGCCTCCGCTTTTCATTGGACCGGGCCGACCTTTGGGACTTGCGGCCCGTCCAGGAATTTGACCTGCCCCAGTTCCGTTATGACTGGATCCGCCGGCAGGTGAAATCCGGCAATGAGGACACCATCCAAAAGCTTTTCGACCGCCCCTATGACCAGGATGCCGCGCCGACCAAGATTCCCGGGGCGGCGTTGCAGTTCGCCGACTCCGGTTTCGGAAAAGTGGTCCGGTCCAGGTTATACCTTGACCAGGCCGTTTGCGAGGTGGACTGGGCCGGAGGTCAGCGGATGAGGACTTTTATCGATTCCCGCAGGCCCATTGGCTGGTTCCGGTTCGACCACCTGAAGGGTTCCGACGGCGGACTGGTCCCGGTTCTGATCCCCCCAGATTATTCAGGGGGTTCAGCCGCCCCCTCCGGAGACGGGCTTTACCGGCTGGGATATCCCGCCGGATCGCTCCGCAGGGGTCCGGGACTGATCCGGTATCACCAACAGGGATGGGGAGGATTCTCCTATGATGTGGTGGTCCGGTGGATCCGCCGCAGCCACAGCCTGGTGGGATGCTGGTCCATCCAGTCCGGTTTTTCCGGCAACTCCGCCGTACAGGCCGAATCCCAAACCCGGATCGCCATGGTCAGGGGATTGCGCCGGGACTTCCTGGAACAGATCGCCTGGTGGAAAAAGTTCTGGTCCGCATCTGCTATCCGGATTGCCGATTCCGTGCTGGAAAACCAGTGGTACCGGGAAATATACAAGTTCGGATCAGCCTCAAGAACGGGGGCTCCCCCCATCACCCTGCAGGCGGTCTGGACCGCGGACGACGGGAAGCTTCCTCCCTGGAAAGGGGATTTTCATCATGACCTCAATACCGAGCTCAGCTATTGGCCGGGTTTTGAATCCAATCATCTGGAGCAATGCACTCCCTTCACGGACTGGCTCTGGAAGATCCGGCCGGAAGGAGAGCGCTATACCCGGCTTTTTTTCCAAAAGCCAGGGCTCGATATTCCCGGAGTCACCACGCTAACCGGAGCGCCCATGGGGGGCTGGATCCAGTATTCCCTTTCTCCCACCGTTTCCTGCTGGCTGGCTCAAAGCTTTTACTGGCAATGGAAATACAGCCTGGATACGGAGTTCCTTAAAAGCCGGGCCTATCCCTGGATGAAGGAGACTGCAACATTCCTCGCGGCACTCTGCCCTCCGGGTCCCGGCGGATTGCGCAAACTTCCCCTGAGCACTTCCCCGGAAATTCATGACAACAGCCTCCAGGCCTGGTTTACCGGGAACACCAATTACGACCTTTCCCTGATCCGCTGGCTCTATGGAAAGGCCGCTGAAATGGCCAGGACCCTCGGTCTTGCCGGGGAGGCGTCCCGCTGGGAACAGATCCGGGACTCCTTTCCGAAATTATCCCTATCCCCCGAAGGCAACCTGCTGGTTGCCCCGCACCAGCCTTTGGAACAATCCCACCGCCATATGTCCAATCTGATGGCAATTTTTCCCCTCGGCCTGTATGACCAGGCCCGCATGCCGGACAGAAAAATCATCCAGGCTTCCCTTGCCCACCTGGACAGCCTGGGCACCTCCCAGTGGTGCGGATATTCCTTTGCCTGGTATGGATGCCTGCTGGCACAGGCCCGCCTTGGAGACCAGGCGGCCCGGGCGCTCCGGATCTTTTCCACTGCGTTCTGTTTGCCCAACAGCTTCCATGTGAATGGAGATCAGACCCATTCGGGTTATTCTGACTTCACCTACCGGCCGTTCACCCTGGAGGGAAATTTCGCTTTCGCGGAGGCACTCCAGCAGATGCTGCTGCAAAGCCAGGATGATACCATCCGGATCTTTCCCGCGATTCCGGAGCGGTGGAAGCAGGCCTCCTTTCATGACCTCAGGGCCCAGGGGGCCTTCCTGGTGAGCGCGGCCCGCAGCAGAGGGAAAACGGTACGGGTCCGGATCCAATCCCTGAAGGGAGGATGGCTCCGCATGGAAAACCCCTTCGCAAAGGAGGCCTTTAGAACCGAAGGAATTCCTGCCAGCGGGATCTCCCACCAGGGCGGGGTCCTCGTGACCCGGATGCGTCCCGGCCAGACCCTGCTATTGACCAGCGAAACACCTGGCCCAGGGATCAGGCCGGCCCACTGAAGGAACAAGCCCCAGGAATTTTACCAGCAGTCCATGATGGGGTATCTTAGTATCCGGCACATAAAATGAAATTTCACAACCTCATCGACCAGGAAAGGGTAGGAAAACAACTCACCGGCATGGTCCGGCAGGGGAGGCTGAGCCATGCCCTGCTGTTTCTGGGACCGGAGGGCAGCGGCGCCCTGCCCCTCGCTATTGCCTTTGCCCAGTATATCGTCTGCGCCAACAAAACCCCCGAGGACTCCTGCGGAACCTGCGACCAATGTAAAAAGGCGGCAGCCCTGGTTCACCCGGACATCCATTTTAGTTATCCCGCAGTGAAGAACAAGGAAAAGGGCCGGGAAGAAGGGATATCCACTGAATATATCCAGGAATGGCGCCGGTTCATCCGGGAAAATCCTTACGGAAGGGTGACGGACTGGGTCCGGTCCATCAGCTCAGAAAACAAACAGGGGAACATCAATGCCCGGGAATGCCATGAGATCATCCACAAGCTGAGTTATAAAAGCTTCGAAAGCGAGTACAAGATCCTGCTCATGTGGATGCCGGAATACCTGGAAAAAGAGGGCAACCGGTTGCTCAAGCTGGTGGAGGAGCCCCCGCCCAAAACCCTGTTCCTGTTCGTCGGACAGCGCCAGGAACAAATCCTGGGAACCATCGTTTCCAGAACGCAATTGGTGAAGGTTCCTCCGTTTCCCATCGAACGGGTCCGCCAGGCCCTGATGGAAAAGGAAGGAGTGGGGGAAGGAATTGCGGGGCAGATCGCGAGGATCAGCGAGGGCAATTACGCCGAAGCCCTTGAACTGGTGCGGGATGGCCAGGAAGACCTGCTGGAAATGCTCCGGGCCTGGCTCAATGCCATTCTCAAGCACCAGGCCATCCAGGTCTCCTCCTGGGTGGAACAGATGTCTGCGGCAAGGTCCGGAAAAGAGACCCAGAAAAATTTTTTGCGGTACTTCATCACCCTGCTGGAACATGCCCTCAGGTTGAAATACCTGGAGCCCGGGCAGATTGCCCTGCTGGACCAGGAGGCGGAGTTTTCAAAAAGGCTGATGGACCGGATCGACTGGATCCAGATCCGGGAGATCATCCGCCTGCTGGATGATGCCTGCTATCACCTGGAAAGGAACGCGAATTCCAAAATGCTTTTCCAGGCCCTGTCCATCCGGCTGGGTTATATTTTCAGCCGGAAACCTGTACCTTCGTAAACAGGTGGAAAGTGTGGGAAGATTATCCCGCACAGGTGTTATAGACGTTTTTTGACATATTTAAAGTCCATATAATCATGGGTTGTGGAAGTTGCGGAACTGGTGCGGATGGAAAAGCGGCGGGATGTAAGAGCAACGGAGGATGTAGCAGCGGAGGATGTAACAGGCTTAACGTTTTCGATTGGCTCGCCAATATACCTGTAGCAGATAGTCTCGCCCCGTTCGACATTATAGAAGTCAGCTTTAACCACGGAAGCCGCAAGGATTTTTACCGTAATACCAGCCGTCACCTTTTTGAAAAGGGAGAGATGGTTACGGTAGAGGGCCTGAGCGGATTTGACGTAGGTATGGTCAATATGACCGGGGAGCTCGTCAAGCTCCAGATGAAGAAAAAGCGGGTCGAAAACACCCCCGATCTCAAGCGCGTGATGCGCAGGGCAGCCACGGAAGACCTGAGCAAGATGGAGACTTCCAAGGAGAAGGAAGCCGAGACCCTGATCCGTGCCAGGGCGATCGCCAGAACCCTCAAGCTGGAGATGAAGATTGCCGAAGTGGAGATTCAGGCGGACAACCGGAAAGCGACTTTTTATTATACCGCTGACGAACGGGTGGATTTCCGGGAGCTGATCAAGCTTTATGCGGGGGAATTCAAGGTGAAAGTGGAGATGCGGCAGATCGGAGCCCGCCAGGAGGCCGGGAAAGTAGGCGGGATCGGATCCTGTGGCCGGGAGCTTTGCTGCGCAACCTGGCTCACCGACTTCAAATCAGTCAATACCACTGCCGCCAGGTACCAGAACCTTTCCATCAATCAAACCAAGCTGTCCGGACAATGCGGCCGCCTGAAATGTTGCCTGAATTATGAGCTGGATACCTATATGGATGCCCTAAAGGGATTTCCGGCAGATGCCGAGCACCTGGAAAGCAGCTCCGGCCAGATCCACCTCCAAAAGAAGGACATCTTCAAGAATCTGATGTGGTACAGCTTTGGGGATGCAAGCAAACAAATTCCGCTCACCATTGAGCGGGTTCGGGAAATCCAGGAGATGAACCGG
>DATKSX010000215.1:0-6705 GCA_035531415.1 Chitinophagaceae bacterium | reverse complement strand
AAGGAATTCCACGTGATCAGCGTTCTGGACCGGAGCAAATCCCCGGTATACAATCCGCTGAAGGATCCCAATTATTTCAGTTTTTATGCGCGTGACAAGGCAGGAACGTTGCAGAAAGTGGTGTTCACGGGCTCCATGCCGACGGATTTCGAAAAATCAGAGCAGCTGGTCCTGATCGGCAGGATGGATGGCTCCCAATTTGATTGTTCCCGGATCCTCATGAAATGCCCCTCCAAATACAAGGCGGACCGTGTGGCCCAGGCCAGGCAACTGGACTCCAAATTGTGACCCCCTCCCCCTTACCCTGCAGCGGCAACCTTCCTGCCTGGAGGAGTAAAATCACCCTACCCCCGGATTGATGGAAACACATTATATCGGAGAGCATCTCCTGCCTGGTGAACTGGGCCATTTTTTCGTTTTGCTGGGTTTTGTGGCGGCGGTGGTGTCCACCATTTCCTTTTTCTCCTCAACCCGGGCCAAAATCCCCGAAATCAGCCTGTCCTGGAAGAAACTGGCCCGGGTCGCTTTCTTCATCCAGGTGTTTTCGGTCCTGGCGGTATTCGCCACGCTTTATTTCATCATCTCACATCACTATTTCGAATACCATTACGCCTGGGAACATTCCTCCAGGGCCCTGCCGGTGAAATACCTGCTGGCCTGCTTCTGGGAAGGCCAGGAGGGAAGCTTCCTGCTCTGGACGGTCTGGCAATCCGTGCTTGGGGTGATCCTGATCTGCACCGCGAAGGACTGGGAAAGCCCGGTCATGACGGTCATCTCCTTCGGCCAGGTTTGCCTGGGCTCCATGCTGATCGGAATTTATTTTTTCGGATACAAGGTGGGCAGCAGTCCATTCACGCTCTTGCGCAATGAAATGGCAGGGGCTCCGATCTTCTCGGATCCGGCCTATCTCCAGAAATACATCCTGGACGGTAACGGGCTTAATCCGCTTCTTCAAAACTACTGGATGGTGATCCATCCCCCGGTCCTTTTCATGGGGTTCGCATCAACCATCGTCCCTTTTTCCTTTGCCTTCGCCGCCCTTTGGAGGAAACGGTATACCGAATGGATCAGGCCGGTACTACCCTGGGCCCTGTTTTCAGGAATGATCCTGGCTACGGGGGTGATCATGGGGGCAGCATGGGCCTATGAATCCTTGAACTTCGGAGGCTTCTGGGCCTGGGACCCCGTGGAGAATTCCTCCATGGTGCCCTGGCTTTGCGTGGTGGCCGGTATCCATACCGCAGTATCCTTCAAGCATACCGGCCATGCCCTGAAATCGGCCTTTTTCTTTTTCATCACCGCATTCATCCTGATCCTCTATTCCACTTTCCTCACCCGGAGCGGGATTTTGGGCAATACCTCGGTCCATGCCTTCACAGACCTGGGGATGAGCGGGCAGCTGTTGATCTACCTGGGCATTTTCCTGGTCCCTGCCTATGGGATGCTGATCTGGAAAAATAAGGATATCCCCTCCATGAAAAAGGAGGAGACCCTGGATTCCCGGGAATTCTGGATGTTCATCGGATCCCTGGTTCTGTTCATCTCCGCCATTTTCATCCTGGTGATCACTTCCATCCCGGTGTGGAACCGGATATTCGGGACCCATTTTGCCGAACCGGTGGAACGGGAGTTCGCCTACAACCGGATCGAGGTATTCGTGGCCATATTCCTGGCTCTTGGAATTGCGGTTACCCAGTACCTTAAATTCAAGGGGACCCCGATGGCCTACCTGAAAAAGAAACTGCTTTGGCCCACCGTGGTATCCCTCATTTTGGGCACCCTGATCCTGCTATACGGAGATATCCATTATGACCGTTTCGGTTACGGGTTTCTGGCCGCCATCCTCACCATGATGTTCTGCAGCGTCTATGCGGTCATCGCCAACCTGAGCTATATCCTGTTCATGATCAAAGGGAAAATGCGGTCCGCAGGCCCCTCCCTTGCGCATGCCGGATTCGGCCTGATGCTGCTGGGCATTCTGATTTCCTCCTCCCGCAAGACCGTGATCTCCCATGATCCCATGGGATTGCTGAACGGGGCTTTTCCCAAGGACAGCAAGGAGGACTCCAGGGACAATGTGCTGCTTTACCGAGATGTGCCCATGGAGATGGGGGGCTATGACCTCACCTACCGGGGAGATTCCGTTTCTCGGGCGGACGGGAAACATTATTACAAGATCAGTTATGTGCTGCAGGATTCAGCGACCGGAAAGGTGGAAGAGCGGTTTAATCTTTATCCCAATGCCTTCATCAACCCCAAGGGCCAGGAGGGCCTGATCTCCAGCCCGGCATCCAAACATTATTTTACCCATGATATCTATACCTACCTGACCCTGGTCAATGATCCCACCCAGATCAGGGACACCAGCCATTATGAATCCCATCAGATCGGGGTGGGGGATACGGTTTTCTTTTCCAATGGCTATATCCGCCTGGAAGGGCTGGACAGCCACCCGGTCTCTCCCAGGTACCATCCAGAGGCCGGGGACATCGCGGTGGCAGCCCGGTTGACGATCCACGCCAGCGACAGCGATCTGTTCAAGGCCTATCCGATTTACTATATCCGGGACAGCTCCTATGAAAACAGCATTCCCGATACGGTTACCCAACTGGGCCTCTACCTGAGGTTCGACAAGATACTTCCGGAGCAGCGCAAGATCGAACTTTCCATCCGCCAGTCCGGGCAGCAGAATGACTGGGTGGTGCTCAAAGCCTATCTCTTCCCCTATATCAGCCTGCTTTGGATGGGAACCATCCTGATGATCCTGGGTTTTGCCGTGAGCATACTCAAAAAAATTTTTCCCCCGAATCCTTCCAGGCCTAAACCTGCCCTAAAAACCAGCCCATGAGACTCTCGATCCTGTCTATCGTCCTGCTGGCGTCCCTGGGGGCCATATTGCCCCAGGATCTCCTGGCCCAATCCAACCCTTCCGGGTGGAACCTGATGGAACCTTCCGTATTGGCCCAAAGGATCATTTCGGGTAAGCCCACCACCCCGGTGCTGGATGTGGGTCCTGCTGGCAGGATCCGCGGCAGCCTGGAACTGGGTCCTGCCCATGAAAAGGAAGGCTACGGCAAACTCCTGAAGGAGGTTTCGGGCTGGCCCAGGGATACTCCCTTCGTGATCTATTGCGGCTGCTGTCCCTTTTCGGTTTGCCCCAATATTGGTCCGGCCTACACCCTGTTGAAGAAACTGGGGTTCTCCCGGGTCCGGGTGCTGGACCTGCCGCACAACCTTAAAGAGGATTGGATTGATAAAGGTTATCCTTTGTAAATCACCATTATGGGCTGTCAGTTTCAAATTCCCTGGAATGGGGATCCCACCGATTGGGTCCGGAAGGCCGGTGAGTTGATCGGTAAAGCGGGAGGCGTTTTTTCGGGGGATGCCGTAAGCGGTAATTTCACCTCACCCACGCCGGTTGGGAAAATCAGTGGCACTTACCAGGTCCAGGACGGTCAGATGACCCTGAACATCACCGAAAAACCGGTCCTGCTCCCCTGCTCCCTGATCGAGCAATACCTCAGTAAATATCTGGCCGGTACCTGAGGCCTGTTCCCTCCCAAAATTCCAGATCCGGACCCTCTTTTTGGAGCAGTGGTCCCTTTTCCGGTTTTAATTCCGATACAAAAGACCCTTCTGTTCCCGTTAAAAGGTGCGGGAGCAGTTGAATCCGTAAATTTGTACCCGTGCACCCATTGTCCAGACATATCCGGCGGATCCTCTTTTTTATCGTTGCCCTGGGGCTGGGACTGTGCAATGGTTGGAATGCCCAGGCCCAGGCCCGGACTGATGTGGATACGGTCCGGACCTGGGCCATCATCGTCGGTTCAGATACCTTACCCCTGGTGGATCTACCGGAGGTCGTGGTCGATGCCCGGATGCCTGCCCGGTTCCGGCGCAGGATGGAAGAATGGTCGCGGCTCCGGTATGCGGTTTATACCACCTATCCCTATGCGGTGGAAGCCAGTGCCATTTTCCGCAACGTGAACGCCAAACTGGCCTCCATGACGGATAAGAAACAGAAGAAAGCCTACCTGGCCGCGGAAGAAGGCCAGCTCAAAAAGGAATTTGCCCCAAAACTGGAGGACCTGTCCATCTATCAGGGGAAAATCCTGTTGAAGCTGATCTCCAGGCAAACTGGTTCCAATTGCTATGATATCATCCGGGAACTCAGGGGGGGCTTTTCAGCCCGGTTCTGGCAGACGGTGGCCTTCTTCTTTGACAGCAACCTGAAATCGGACTATGATATCCAGCAGGACAATGATATCGAAGTCATCGTCCGGGAGATCGAACAGAATAACCGCATCGGGACCTATAGGTCCTATAATTGATGGTTATGCCACCCCCCCGGCTTTTAAGCCGGAATAATTTTTCTTTTCCTATTTTAGCCTTCCACGCTCCTGAATCCCATGATCAAACTGGACATTTTGGCCATCGCCTCCCATCCCGACGATGTGGAGCTTTCCTGCGCAGGAACCCTGCTGGTTCACCAGGCCATGGGCAAAAAGACCGGGGTGCTGGACCTGACCCGGGGGGAGCTGGGCAGCCGGGGAACTGCGCAATCCAGGGCCCGGGAAGCCCGGGAAGCAGGAAAACTGATGGGCCTTTCCATCCGGGAGAACCTGGGCCTTCCGGACGGATTCTTTCGCAATGACCCTCCCAGCCAGAAAAAATTGATCCGGGCGATCCGGGCCTACCGGCCGGACATCGTCCTGGCCAATGCCCCAGGGGACCGGCATCCCGATCATGGAAGGGCTGCCAGCCTGACTGTGGAAAGCTGTTTCCTGGCCGGACTGATCAAGATCCGGACCCTGGAAGGAGGAAAACCCCAGGCTGCGTGGCGTCCTGCCCAGGTCTATCATTTTATCCAGGACCGGTACCTGGAACCCGATTTCATCGTGGATATCAGCCCTTTTGCGGGGAAAAAACTCCAGGCCATCAAATGCTTCAAAAGCCAGTTCCTGGCTCCCCCCGGGGAAAAGATACAGACCTATATCTCCACCCCCGAATTTCTGGACAGCGTGATCTACCGGTCCAAGATGATGGGAAAAATGATCGGGGTTGCCTATGGGGAGGGGTTTATTTCCACCAAAAAAATCGGGGTGAGGAATTTTGATGGCTTGATCTATTGAATCAAATCAAATAAATTTTATGAATAGACCAATTCGTCTTTTCCCCTTTCTGGCTGTTCTGGTGGTTTGGGGGACTTTTTCGGGTACCCTGCGGGCCCAGGACCGGACGGACCCGGTGCTTACAGTCAAAATCCGGAACCTCGTAAAAGGATTTCATGGAACCGCGGGGATTTACGTAAAGAACCTCAGGACGGGAAGGACTGCAGCATTTCAGGCCGACTCGATATTCCCCACCTGCAGCATGATCAAAGTATCCATCATGGCAGGCCTGTTCAACAAGATTAACCAGGGGCAGCTTTCCTATGACCAGACCCTGACCTACCGGGACTCCCTATTTTATCCCGGGGTCGATATCCTGGGAGGGTTCCATGACAGCGCCACCATTCTGCTGAGCAAACTGGTCATGCTCATGATCACTGAAAGCGACAATACCGCCGCCCTGTGGTGTCAGGGGCTGGCCGGGGGTGGTCCGGCAATCAATCAATGGCTGGCCGACCAGGGATTTCGGGTGATGCGGGTGAACTCCAGGACTCCTGGAAGGGAGGCAGCCCAGGATCTTTATGGATGGGGGCAGACCACCCCCCGGGAAATGGCCCGTTTATTCACCATGATCCGGGATGGAAAGGTGATCAATCCGGCGGTCAGCGAAAGGATGTATAGGAACCTGATCCGGATTTACTGGGATGGTGAAGCCCTTTCCCAAATCCCCCCCTATGTACAAGCGGCCTCAAAACAGGGTGCGGTGGATGACTCCAGGTCCGAAACGGTCCTGGTCAACAGCAGGGGAGGGGATTATGTGTTCAGCGTGATCACCAAAAACCTCACCGATACCAGCTGGAAGCCGGAAAACGAAGGCTGGATGCTGATCAAGCACCTTTCGGCCCTGCTCTACCATTATTATAACCCTTCGGACCATTGGCGACCGGCCGAGGGTATGGAAAAATGGGTGGATGAATGAACGGGACAAAAATCAGATGAACAGATCCTTGGAGGCGTCAAACTCATCATGGCCGAGCACTTTATGCAAAATAACCGGGACCAAAACTCCGGCAGTGACCAGGAAAATCAATATGGAAATCAACCATTTCATATCCCGCAAAGAATAAAAATTATGCCAATTCCTGAGAAAACGGCTTTCCTGATTAAAAGACAAGAAAAATGGTCCTGATGCTGCATGATCCCTGAATTTAATTTGACCCTGAAACTGTTTCGTAACCATGGTGTTGCCGACTCGTCCGGAACCCAAGGTCCATTTGTTAAATCCGGGAGAAATGACGACATTTGCCCCTCTAAAATTTGAATAATTATGTCCAGGGTTTGCCAGGTCACGGGAAAGCGGCCGGTTACGGGTCATTATGTTTCCTTTTCGAACGTTAAGACCAACCGGTGGTTTCTGCCCAACCTCCAGAAAAAAAGGTTCTACCTGGCCGAGGAAGATAAATGGATCACCCTGAAGGTTTCTGTTAAAGGGCTGAAAACCATTAATAAGAGAGGGCTTTTTACCGTGGTGAAGGAGTTGAGGGCTGCCGGCCAGAAGATCTGACGGATTTCCAATAGAATATTATACTAATAT
>DATKSX010000214.1:0-2581 GCA_035531415.1 Chitinophagaceae bacterium | reverse complement strand
CCTTTCAGGGTAAAAGGATCCTCAAACACACTTATTGGTATCTCATGGACTTTACGGGAAAGGAACAACTTGTCCCCCAGGTTGAGGAGGATATTCTGGACATTCATTGGATCGCCCCGGAACATCTGCCCAATTACCTGGAACATGCCCATGCCAATATCCGGGAGGTCTGCTTCAGGGCAGGGGTGATCGCAAACCCGGGATAGTCGGGTTGAATTTCCAGATTCACAACCTCAGGGTGACCGTTTATTTTCCCTTGCCTTTCCCGCCCGTTGCAGGAAGGTCTTCTTTTTTGGGAAGGATCGCAACGGTCAGACGGCTCACGCAAACCAGTTTTTGGGCATCGTCGCTTATCCGGACATCCCAAACATGGGTCATTTTCCCGATATGGAGGGGCCTTGCTTCCCCATGCACCTTTCCCGTCCGAACCGCACGGAGGTGGTTCGCATTGATCTCCAGGCCCACGCAGATCTGGGTTTCCCGGTCGATGATCAGGGAAGAGGCGACGCTCCCCAGGGTTTCTGCCAGGGCGACGGAAGCGCCCCCATGGAGGATTCCATAAGCCTGCCGGGTCCGGTCATTAACTGGCATGGTTGCCCTAAGATGATGCTCGCCGATTTCAGTGAATTCGATTCCGAGCAGCTTCACCATGGTATCCTTGCCCATTTCGTTCAATGCATCCAGGGTAACATCCACATTACGCCAGATGGCATGCATGGGACTGTACTTGAGATGCGGAAGCAGGTCTTTGGCTTTCATTCCATTGGGGTTTTAACTAAAAGGACTTTTTCCGGATATCCTCCAGGACGGGCGCGGGAAGGAACTGGGTCGCATTTCCCCCATTGCGAATCACATCCCGAACGAGGGTGCTGGCGATGGTGGAATACTTCGGGGAACAGGTGAGAAACACCGTCTCCACCCCGTGGTCCAGTTCGCGGTTCATATCGGCGATGGATTTCTCGTACTCGAAATCGCTCACATAGCGGATTCCCCGCAGGATAAATTTTGCATCCAGCTTGTTGCAAAAATCCACCGTCAGGCCGGAATAGGAATACACTTTGATCTTGGGTTCATCCTTGAAAATGGATTTGAACCAGGCCACCCGTTGTTCCACCGGGAACATGGTCGATTTACTGGCGTTCACTCCCACCCCGATGACCAGCTCATCAAAAAGGTCCAGGGCCCTTTCGATGATATCGATATGACCGTTGGTAACCGGGTCAAAGGTTCCAGGGAATAGGCAGGTGCGGGGCATGTTCAGGATGGCTTCTCGGGTGAGCAGATAAAGATAGAGAATATAGTTGTTCCGTAATGACGGGCCATGGCAAAGCCCTGCACCGGGGAAAAATCATATCCCCGGGTATGTTCCAGGATAAGCCATCCTCCTTCCACCAGCAGGGGTTTGGCCATGATCAGGGCAGGCAGACGGTCGATCCCGGGCAGGGCGTAAGGCGGTCCGGCGAAAATCAGCCCGAATTGTTCCTGGCATCGGGCGATATAGCGGAGTACATCGGCCCGGACCGTTTTCAATCCCCTGAATCCCAGCTCTTCCGCCGTTTTGCGGATGAATTCCAGGGAAGCCTGGTCCCGGTCTACGAGGATCAGGTCTTCTGCTCCCCGGGAGGCCAGCTCAAAACTGATGCTACCCGTCCCGCAGAACAGGTCCAGCGTCTTCAGTCCCCTGAAATCAAGATGGTTGGAGAGGATATTGAATAAGCCTTCCTTGGCAAGGTCCGTGGTAGGCCGGGCCGGAATTCCTGATGGGGGGCGGAATTTGCGGCCGCCATGCTTTCCACCTATGATCCGCATAAGGCCACCGCAAATAGATCGAAGAAATAACTGGAAGGATAACTGGAGAATTTTTCCGAAAACTGGTAGCCTTCCAGCCGGTCCAGCCAACGGGCATTCGGAATATAGGGGCTGATGGTTTCAAAGACCGAAGCATTCTCCGCAGAGTCCCCGCCGAGGAAAAGGGCCGTGGTTTCCGGGGAAATTCCCAGCTTGTCCAGGATATTGAGGACATGATAGGCCAGGTCGATGGTCTGGCTGAAACGGGTCTGCTGCTGGAGCAGCAGTTTTTCCCCGGAAAATACCATCACCCCGAACCAGTGGGGCTGAACCAGCAGGAATACCGCATCAGGTTCGGAACGGGAAAGGCCCTGCCCCAGCCTCAACAGGGGTGTGGCTGCGTGGCAGATCAGGGCGGGGGGGAATTCTTTTTTCAGGAAACCCAGGATATTGCGGTTCACGGCATAGACATTCATCAGGCCGAGCTCCGGAAGCTCATCGCAAAGCACGGTCTCATGCGTACCCTCCCCGTAAAGCAGCTTCAGGGGTTCCCTTTTTTCCGTGACAGAATACAGGGAGGAAGGAATCAGGACATTGCGGTGGCTGGCAAAGCCAATCCGGATCTGGCGGAAGGCGGTATACAGTAACTTATCGGCGTCGAAACAACTTTCCACCAGCTCCAGGTCCGACTGCCCGTTTTGGGAGCCCTGGTAGGTCTTCAAGGCTATGAACTTATTTCCCGGCGGGTCCATCACCGCGTACTTGAATTGGGAATTGCCGGTAAGGATGAGCA
>DATKSX010000213.1:0-7449 GCA_035531415.1 Chitinophagaceae bacterium | reverse complement strand
GAGCGGATTTAATCCGGAAATCTTCGGCCGCCCGACCCCGACATCTCGTTTGAACCATTATTCCATGAAAATAAATATCAAAGCCCAGAACCTCCTGGAATGGATCGGCAAAAAGACCAACCAGGTCCCCATTCCGCTGGCCCATACCCATATTTTTTCCTTTGTATCCAGGGCGCTTTACGACGCAGCCCACCTGGGGGTTTTTGAAGCCCTGGAAACGGGGCCGGACACCGAGGCGGGGATCGCCCTCCGCTGTCACCTGGATCCAGCGGCACTCGGAACCCTGCTGGGCCTGACCACGGCCTTGGGGTACACCCGTTACCGCAGAGGGAAATATGCCCTGACCCGGATGACCCGCAAATGGCTACTGGATTCCAGTCCGGCTTCAGTCCGGCCGCAATTGCTGTTCATGCGGGAGATCTGGTCCTGGCTGGAAGCCCTTCCCCGTTTCCTGGAGACGGGCCAGGGTATGGACTTTCATACCCGCCTCAATACCCGTCAATGGGAGTTATACCAGGCCGGCATGCGGTCCATTGCCCGGGGGAGCGCCTGGGAAGTGGCAGCCAAAACACCCCTTCCGCCCCACCCCGCACTGATGCTCGATATCGGGGGATCCCATGGGATTTTAAGCGCCGCCATCTGCCAAAAACATCCGGGCCTGGAGTCCAGAATTCTGGACCTTCCCGAAGCCGTGGAGCAGGCCCGGCCCATCCTCCAGCGGGATTTCCCGGCAATGCCGATCCAATACCTCAGCGGCGATGCTCTGGAGTATGAGCTCGGAGAAAACTGCTACGACCTGGTATTCGTATCCAGCCTGCTGCACCATTTCAATGAGGAACAGAACCGAACCCTTTGCGCCAGGATCGCCCGGGCCCTGAAGCCCGGTGGATATTTCGTGGTCCAGGAATTCATCCGGCCTGCCGTCCACAGGAATGCGGACCTGATCGGAATGACGCTGGCTTTGTTCTTCAACTTATCCAGCAACGGAAGGACCTGGTCCATCGAAGAAATCAGGTCCTGGCAGTCCGCCACCGGCCTGGAATTACGGAAATCCCGCCGATTGATTACCATGCCTGGGTTCTCCCAAATTGTATCCCAAAAACCATCATAGGCCAGGTTCTGGCGCCAGTTCCAGGTAAGGAATGAGCTGCCTGGGCACCACCTGCAGCTTCACCCGGGCGATCCCCCGCCGATGAAATCCCAGCTTCCGGGCAGCGACCTGGGTCAGATCCACCAACCTTTTATTGCGGTAATGCAACCGGTCGTTGATGCGCACGATGATCCACCGGCCATTGGCCCGGTTGGTCACCTTGACATAGGTGTCGAAAGGAAGGGAGTTATGGGCTGCCGTAAATTTCAGGTTGCTGAAAATTTCCCCGTCTGCCGTGCGGTGGCCATTGAACCGGTTGGAATAAAAACTGGCTACCCCATATTGCAGGGCATGATTATTTTTTTTCCGTAGGTGCCACTGGCCCCGGGCCAAACCGGGAAAACCCAGCAGGAGAATACCCGCTATAGCGAAGGAAAACAGGAAAGCAGGGCGTGGAAGCAGGACCATGATAGGAGAAATTGCACCCGCCCCGGCTCAGGGACGGATCCGATAGCCCCGCATGCCGAACCAGGTCACTACCGCAAAGCAGACCATCGGGATCAGGAAGGCGTGGGCCGTGGAATCCTTCTGGGCGATCCAGCCCATCAGGGGCGGAATAAGGGCCCCGCCAACTATGGACATGATTATGAGTGATCCGCCTTGCCGGGTATGTTTTCCGAGGTCTTTAACTCCGAGGGCGAAGATCGTGGGAAACATGATCGACTCGAAAAAGAATATAATCATCAGACAGACTACGGCAAACGCTCCGGTTTCCCATACCACAGCTGTGCAGAGCAGGATATTGACCAGGGAAAAGACCTTCAGCAGCACCTGGGGCCGGAACACCGCCATCAGGGCAGTGCCGGCGAACCGGCCCACCGTGAACAGGATGAGGCTGACGCCCAGCAGTTGTGCGGCGGTTTTACTGGAAGTCCCCGCCCAGTTTTCGGTGACATAATTGATGAAGAAGGCAGCGATCCCGACCTGGGCAGCCACATAAAAGAACTGAGCCACCACGCTTCCAACGAAATGGCGGTTGCGGAACAGCGGTTTGGAATGGTGGCTCGAAGTGGCGGAAAGCTGCTCCTCCTCATTGATCTCGGGCAGGGGGGTCCGGTAAAACAGGACCGCAACCAGGAGCACCACTGCGGCAACCACCAGGTAGATGAACTTGACCGAATCCAGGTCACCGGCAAGTGGTTTTCTGGTCGCTCGGTGTCCCCCAAAAAAAAGAAAAGATGCCAAAATCGGGCCCAGGAAGGACCCCACTCCGTTGAAGGATTGGGAAAGGTTCAGCCGGAAGGAAGCCGTTTCCCGATCGCCCAGAACGGTGACATAAGGATTGGCCGCAGTTTCCAGGCAGCACAGTCCACATGCGAGCACGAAAATGGAACCCAAAAAGGCCACGAAGCTCAGGTTATTGGCAGAAGGATAGAACAGGATCGCCCCAGTGGCATAGAGCAGCAGGCCGAGGATGATCCCCCGCTTGTACCCGAATTTCCGCATGATCAGTCCGGCCGGGATTGCCATGACAAAATATCCTCCGAAATAAGCGGCTTGCAGCAGCGTGGACCGCGCCTTATTGACATGCAGAACATCCTGGAAATGCTTGTTCAGGGAATCCAGCAACCCATAGGCAAAGCCCCAAAGGAAAAACAGGGAAGTGACCAGGATCAGGGGAACCAGGTAACTGGGCTCGGTCCCCGGTGCCGTCCGGACTTTCGTTGGGGAGGAAAGGGAAAAGGCCATCGGAACAAGATAGCAATATTTTCACAGGCTGAGGGAAGTACAAAGCCCGTCAAAGGCCGTAAAATTCCGATGCGGTATTCCCCATAATGGCCTCCTGTTCGGAGCCGGATAGTTTCCGGATATATTGACGAACCATTCCGATCACCTGCTCGTAACCGGCGCAAACCAGGCATACCGGCCAGTCCGATCCGAACATGGTCCTCCTGGGGCCAAAGGCCTCCAGGACCACATCCATAAACGGATGAAAGTCTTCCGGTTTCCATCCGGAGGGGTCGGCCTCAGTCACCATCCCGGATAATTTGCAATAAACATTGGGCAGCGCTGCGGTTTCCCGGATCTGGTCCTTCCATGGGGATAACCTGCCTTCCCGGATGAGGGGCTTGGCCAAATGGTCGATCACGAATTTCTGATCGGGGAACTTCCTGGCGAGCCGGGCGGCCGCCGGCAGATGCCGGGGCAGGATGAGTAGATCATAAGTCAGGTGGTGCGGGCCCAGCATCCCGATCCCCCGGCAAAAATCTTCCCGGAGCAGGAACTGGTCGTCCGGTTCGGACTGCACCAGGTGGCGCAGCCCCTTGAATTTGGAACAGCCGGAATAATATCTCAGCCGGAGTTCCAAAAGCGGATTGCAGAGGTCAAGCCATCCCACCACCCCCCGGATGAAATCATTCCGGTCGGCCTCGGTGACCAGAAAGGAGGTATCGGATTCGCTGGCGATTGACTGGACTGCGACAGACCCATCCACCTGGTTATCCTCAAGCTCCCGCAACAGATCAAAGGACAAAAAATCCCTTCGGATCCAGGACATTTCGGGGGTGATCCAGCCGCAGGTGGCCGGGTCATATTTCCAGAGATGTTGGTGCGAATCAATAACCATAAATAATAATTTGAATGGAGTGGGGAAAGGGCCACTTACCCCGGATATGGAATGAGGTTCTGGGTGGCCTCCCCCAGCCCATCGATACCGAGCCGGACCCGGTCTCCTTCAACCAGGTATATAGGTGGTTTTTGTCCAAGGCCCACCCCGGGAGGCGTTCCGGTTGAAATGACATCTCCGGGCAAAAGGGTCATGAAGCGGCTGATATAATGGATCAGAAAGGGCACTTTGAAGATCATCCGGGAGGTATTGCTTTGTTGCATCATCCGGTCATTCACCCGGAGCCAGATCCCAAGATTGTGCGGATCTGGGATTTCGTCGGGGGTGACCAGCCAGGGACCGAGGGGAGCGAAGGTGTCGCAACTCTTCCCCTTCACCCACTGACCCTCCCGCTCCATCTGAAATTCCCTTTCGCTATAGTCGTTGTGAAGACAATATCCGGCGATATGGGCGGGGGCCTCCTTTTCGCTGACCTGGCTGGCACGGCTGCCGATGACCAGGGCCAGTTCAACCTCCCAATCCGTCTTGCGGCTGTCTTTTGGGATGATCACATCATCATTGGGTCCACAGAGCGCTGTTGTGGATTTCATAAAGAGGATCGGTTCGGAAGGCAGCACCTGGCCTGATTCGGCAGCATGGTCAGAGTAATTCAGTCCCACGCAAACGATCTTGGAAGGCCTCGCCACGGGGCTTCCCAGGCGGATCTGGTCCGGTACCCGGGAACAGGAATCCCGGTGCTGCTCCCACCAGTCCTTCAGCCTGGCGATCCCATTTGTTCCAAAGAAGACCTCTCCGTAATCCTGTCCGAATCCGGAAATATCATAAATGCCGCCGGAGGTGCATATTCCGGGGCGTTCTTCCCCGGGTAATCCAAATCTTACCAGTTTCATTCCCGCTTTTTAGCCCGATCCACCCAGGACCGGGCAGGTTCAATTATTCAGGTTGATGAATCCCCCATCGATCGGGTAATCGCATCCCGTGATAAAGGATGCCTCGTCTGAGCAAAGATAAACCGCGAGCCAGGCGACTTCCTCCGGCCGGGCCATTCTGCCGATGGGCTGGGAGGCTTCCAGTTTGCGGAACATCTCCTGTTCCTTACCGGGATAATTTTTGGCGATAAACCCATCCACAAACGGGGTATGCACCCGGGCCGGGGAGATGCAATTGCAACGGATCTTTTCGGAAAGATAATCCCGGGCAACGGATAGGGTCATGGTTACCACGGCCCCCTTCGTCATGCTGTAGGCGAACCGGTCCGCAATCCCTACCCGGGAGGCGACCGAGGCGATGTTAAGGATGACTCCCCCGCCCTGGGCTTTCATCTGGCCGATAACGGCAAGCATTCCGTTATACACCCCTTTCACATTTACCTGGAACAGGCGGTCAAAATCCTGCTCGGCCGTATCCTCCAGTTTCCCCACATGGGCAATCCCCGCGCAATTGACCAGGATATCCAGCCTCCCTGTTCCGGAGGCGATCTCCATCATTACCCGGGTCATATCCTTTTGTTCCTCCACATGAACCTGATGGAAAAATGCCCGCCCACCCCGGGAAACAATGGCGTCACGGACTCCTGCTCCTGCGAATGAATCCAGCTCAAGGATATGCACCAGGGCTCCCCGGTACGCAAATTGCTCCGCGATGGCTCGGCCGATCCCGCTGCCTGCGCCGGTCACTGCGCATGTTTTATCCTTCAGTGAAAACAATTCCATATCGGAATATAAAGATAAAGAATGGGGATGGTGAAAGCCGTTGAAAAAGGTTATTTCCCCCGGTTACCCGGATAAACAAGGGTGATATCAAAGTACAGGATCTTTTGCTCCCCTTGAATATTGTCGATATCCAGCACGTCATAATATTTTTTCCTCACCTGAATCCGGGTCTGTTGATGGGTCCTCCAACCCGGATAATGGCTGGAGACCCAGTCATATTCTTCCGCAACTCCCTGGTTTCCCGGAATCGGATGGATCAGGATGGCCCGCTGCAGGGAGGATCCGTCCGGGATCCCCGGGTTAAGGTCCTGATCCCTGCGGGAGGGACCGCAGGAGGCGATTGCCAGGAGGATCAGGAAAGACAGGTACCTCGGTTGCATTCCCGGAAATTCAAATGATTTTGTTTAGGGCATCAACATAGGCATTCACCGAGGCATGGACGATATCGGAACTCATGCCGAAACCATAAAAGGTGTTCCCGTTATGGACCACTTGCATGTTGACCTTGCTCTGGCCGTCCTTTTCTCCCCGCATGGCCTGGACGGCATATTCCTCGATCCGGACCTCGGCGGGGATGATCTGGTGGATGGCATTGATGGTGGCCTGGACCGGTCCGGGGCCGGAGGCACTGGCCTCCTGTTCCTTTCCGTGGACCCGGAGCCGGATGGTTGCCATGGGCAGGACCGGATCGCCGCAGACGACCTGCAGCAGGGTGACCTGGATTCCCTCCTTATAGTGTTTTTCCGTTCCGTCTCCCATCAGCATGAGCAGGTCCGGATCCGAAATCTCCTTTTTCAGGTCCGCCATTTCCAGAAAACGGCCGTAAACTTCGTCGATGTCAATATGCTGTATCTGGTAGCCCAGCCTTTCCAGGTGGTGCCTCAGGGCGTGCCTTCCGCTGCGGGCCGTCAGGATGATGGAGGATTCCGGAATGCCAACATCCTCCGGGTTGATGATCTCGTAATTTTCCCGGAATTTAAGCACCCCGTCCTGGTGTATCCCCGAACTGTGGGCAAAGGCATTTCGGCCCACGATGGCCTTATTGGGCTGGACCGGCATCCGCATCATGCGGGACACTTTCGCGCTGACGTCGAAGAACATCCGGGAATCGATCCCGGTATGGAGCCCCAGATGATGCGTCTTCAGGATCATGGCCACCTCCTCCAGGGCGGTGTTTCCCGCCCGTTCCCCGATCCCGTTGATGGTGCATTCCACCTGACGGGCTCCCCGGGTAAGTCCGGCAATGGTATTGGCTGTGGCAAGTCCCAGATCATTATGGCAATGGGCCGAGATCATGGCCCTGTCGATATGGTCCACATGGTCGAACAGCCACTGGATCTTCGCGCCATATTGCTCGGGTAGACAATATCCGTTGGTATCAGGAATGTTAACGACCGTGGCTCCCGCCAAGATAACGGCTTCGACCATCCGGGCCAGGAACTCATTGTCCGCCCTTCCGGCATCTTCGGCATAGAACTCCACATCATCGGTAAACTTCCGGGCATATTTGACGGCATCAACAGCCCTTTCCAATACCTGTTCCCGGGTGCTGGAGAACTTATGCAGGATGTGGATATCGGATGCACCGATTCCGGTGTGGATTCTTCCCCTCCTGGCAAACCGCAGGGCTTCAGCTGCCGCATCAATATCCCCCCGGTTGGCCCGGGCAAGTGCGCAAACCACCGGTTTGGTAACCGCCTTGGATATTTCCACCACGCTCTGAAAATCCCCGGGGCTTGAAATGGGAAATCCCGCCTCGATGATATCCACTCCCAGAGCCTCGAGGTCCCGGGCCAACTCAATTTTCTCAACCGTGGTGAGCTGGCATCCCGGAACCTGTTCGCCATCCCGGAGCGTGGTGTCAAAAATATAAACCCGGTTTTTGTCTTCTGTCATGCGGGAGAATTTTCAGGTTATTGAATCGCTTCCACCACTTTTCCCCCCATGGCATCGGTGCCCAGAACCTTGCCGTTCGGGGTATGCTTGTCGGCAATATCCATCGTCCGGAACCCCTGCCTGAG
>DATKSX010000212.1:0-8003 GCA_035531415.1 Chitinophagaceae bacterium | reverse complement strand
GGGTATCTTCATAATCCTTGCGGAACTGGAGGATGTTCTGGATGGTGGCTCCGCGGAAGGAATAGATGCTCTGGGCATCATCCCCCACGACGCAGATATTCTCATGGACCGCCCCCAACATCCGGATGATCTCGTATTGTGCCGGGTTGGTGTCCTGAAATTCATCGATCAGGATGTATCTGAACTTGTGCTGATACTTGTGCAGGACTGCGGGGACTTTCTTCAACAAAAGGTACATCTGGTAGAGCAGGTCGTCGAAATCCATGGCCCCGTTGCGAAAACAGCGTTTGGCATAAAGGCCATATAAGGTGGCCAGGGCCGGCCTGCCGGAGCGGTTGTCCTCCTGCTGGACCTGGTAGTCCTCTGCGTACTCGGCCGGCCCGATCAGGTTGTTTTTTGCAGCCGAAATCCGGTTGTATACCAGGGAAGGTTTATAATGTTTGTCATCCAGGTTTTGTTCATGGATGATGGTCTTCAGCAGGCTTTTGGAGTCATCGGTGTCGTAGATCGTGAAATTGGAAGGAAATCCCAGTTGAGGTCCTTCCACCCGAAGGATCCGGGCGAAAACGGAATGGAAGGTGCCGATATAGAGGTTGCGGGCTTCAGTGCTGCCGAGGATTTGCTCAACCCGTTCTTTCATTTCCCGGGCGGCCTTATTGGTGAAGGTCAGGGCCAGGATATGGAAAGGATCCGCCCCCTCGTGGATCAGGTGGGCGATCCGGGTGGTGAGGACCCTGGTCTTTCCGGAACCCGCCCCTGCCACGATCATCAGGGGACCATCCCGGTGCTGCACGGCCTGCCGCTGCGGTTCATTCAATCCTTCAAAATAATCCATGGTTGATCTGGTCAGGGATCGCCGAAGTTAATTAAAAACGGGGGGCCGTGATGCAAAAGATATTCAGATCACCCAGCCCAGGAACAGGCAGGAAAGCACCACAACCGGTGCGGGAAGCCGGGTGAACTGCAGGGCGGAAAATGTGCCCAGAATAACCAGCAGGTTGGGCCAGCTGAAGGGGATGGATTGAAACAGGATCAGGGTGAATGCCCACATGATGCCTACCACCACGGCGTTGATTCCTTCCACTGCCCGGAAAATGTAGACGTATTTTTTCAGGTTATGCCAGATGGGGAAAAAGAAAAGCACCAGCAAGATGCTGGGCAGGAAAATTCCGATGGTGGAAATCAGGCAGCCCAGGAGCTGGTAGCCCGATCCCATCGGGTTCAGGACCATGCCCCCGGTGAAGGTGGAAATGGAAAAGGTGGGTCCGGGAACCGCCTGGACCATTCCCGCTCCGGTCAAAAACTGGTTGGAGGTCATCACCGAAGGGAGGCCCATCTTTTCCGGCCGGAGCACGAACTGCTCGTACATCATCGGAATAAGGACCTGGCTTCCGCCGTAAACCAGGCTTCCGAACCGGTAGAAATTTTCAAAAAGCCGGAATGGCCGGAGCTTGGTCAGGGTACTGAGGACCCCCGCCAGGATGAACACTGCGGCGAACAGCCAGATATTGTACCATTGGATCTTCTTGGGCTTGTCGGTGCGTGCGGGAATCCTCCTGTCGCTGAAATTGGAAACGATCCCGCCCAGGACCAGCACCAAGGGGAATACCCAGGGGGACCGGATGATGGCGGCCGCCACCACGGCGCCAACCATGATGGCGGCTGTTGCATAGCTCTTGATGCTGATCTTGAATGCCCGGAAACCTGCAAAACCCAGGAACCCCACCGCCATGGCGGGGAGGAACCGGAACACATGGAGCATCCGCTGGTCGAAATACTGCAAAAGGAAAGAAAACAGGCCCATGAGCAGGCAGGCCGGAGTGATCCAAATGAGCATGGTGGCGATGGCAAGCGGCACCCCCCCGCGTTTGAAGCCGATCAGGGTCAGGGTCTGGGTGGAAGAAGCCCCGGGAAGGAGCTGGCAAAAGGCACTGTATTCGATCAGTTCCTCTGCGGTTACATCATGTCTCCTCTCCACGAAAGTCTTCATCATCATGCCGAGGTGGCCCTGGGGTCCGCCGAAAGCGGAAATACTATGGAAAAATACGGCTTTGAGAAAGGGAATGTGGCGAAGGAACACACCGTAAAATACGAAAGTAACCGTATACCTGAGCGCTCAAAATGGCCCTGACCGGGGCCGGAAAAACCAGGGCAGGGCCAGTCCCCGGGCGGGGGGAGGGGATCGGTAGAGACGGGCCGGGTCACTTCCTCAGGCCAATCTCCCGAAGTCTTTCCCCCAGGTACTGTCCTGCCGTAAGGTCCGGGTATGGGATGGGATGGGCAGGGGTAATGCAGGATACCAGGCAGTTCAGGGGCATGTTGGTTCTGGGATGCAGGAAAAAGGGGATTGAATACCGGGACAGGTGCCATTCGTCCCTTCCGGGATTGACGACACGGTGGGTGGCGGAGTGGAACCGGTCGTTGGTGAGCCGTTGCAGCATATCGCCCACATTGACCAGGAGTTCCCGGGGCCCTGCCGTCACCGGAATCCAACTGCCTTCCCGGTCCAGGATCTCCAGGCCCTCCGATGAGGCGCCGGCAAGCAGGGTGATCAGGTTGATGTCTTCATGCTGTTCGGCACGGATCGAATGCTCCGGTTCCCTCAGGATCGGGGGATAATGAATGATCCGGAGAATGGAACTTCCTCCATTGACCCATTCCTCGAAATACCCTTCATCCAGGGCCAGGTAACGGGCAACTGCCCGCATCAGGTATTTTCCGGTTTTCTCGAAGCTGCGGAACAATTTTAGGGCCCTCTGGTTTAATTCGGGGATTTCGGTCACCAGGATGTTCTCATTACAAGGTCCTCCTCCGGGATCCTCAGGCTGGCCAAACTGGTAGAATTCCTTCAGGTCAGGGGCCTGAAATCCCCGGGCATGTTCCACCCCGAAGGGGGTGTATCCCCGTTGGCCGGCCCCCACGGGGGTCTCATATTTTCGCTTCACTTCATAAGGCAGGGAAAAAAACCGTTCCGCGCTGTGATAAAGCTCCTCAATCGATTTTCCGGTGACCCCGGGGTTGGCCAGCCGGACAAAACCGGAATCTTCAAAAGCAGCCCCCAGGTCCTGGACAAAACAAGCCATCCTGGACTCATCCCCGCTGGTCAATTCATTGAAATCGACAACCGGAATGTTAAAATAACTTGACACAATAGTTAATTTTCTAACTAAGTTACGTTTTTCGGAAATGGACCTTAGTATATTTTCCCCTTTCCGGTCTTCGGGGAACCCTCAAAAAGGGAGCGGGCTCCAGTGTCGCACAACCGAAGTATTTTTGAATCCGCCATGCTGTTGATCCGTCTTTTATCCCGGCTTCCCCTGAGGGTCCTTTATGTCCTTTCAGACCTTTTCTACCTGGTCCTGTTCTATATCATCAGGTACCGCAGGAAGGTCATTTGGACCAACCTGGAAATGGCCTATCCGGAAAAATCCCCCCGGGAGATCCGCAGGCTGGCCAGCCGGTTCTACCATAATCTCGCGGATGCCGTCGTAGAAACGATCAAATCCATCACCTTTTCCCAGGCTGAGCTTTGCCGCAGGGTGGTCATCACGGACAGCAAGCTGATCGATTCCTATGTCCGGGAAGGCAAAAGCGCCCTGGTGGTCACCGCCCATTGCTTTAACTGGGAATGGGCCCTGCTGCGCAGCAGCCTCTACAGTCCCATCCCCGTTGACGCCCTGTATACCAGTCTGACCAACCCGCGGTTTGACCGGCTGTTCCTGGACCTGCGCGGCCGCTTTGGGTGCCACATGATCCGCAATGAGGATTTCGCCCTTCAGGTGCTTCGCACCAAAAAGAAGCAGCGGATCATCGCCATCAATGCAGACCAGGTTCCCCAGCCCCGTTCCAAACAGTTCTGGACCCGTTTCCTGAACCGGGATACGGCTTTTATCGATATGGTGGAGAAACTTCCCCGGATCCTGGACTATTCCGTGTTCTTCATGAAAGTCAACCGGGTCAGCAGGGGACATTTCCGGATCGCTTTTGTCCCGATTGCCGATCCCCCCTATCCCTCCGGCACCCATGATATCCTCAACAGGTACAGCCGGATGGTGGAGGAGCATATCGGAGAGGATCCGGCCAATTGGCTCTGGTCTCACCGCAGGTGGAAGCATCCCCGGCCAGCACCCGGGGTCGCCGGGGATGCAAAGATCGGTCAAAAATCATAACAGGATGATAATCAAAAGGATAAATCCCAATCCTCGGGTTCCGGTAGGGCCTCCCGGGAAATAAAAGGCCATTTATTTCAGAAATGTATTTTTAACCTTGATTTTTTTATTATTTTTGCACCCTTAATTAATCAATTAATTTTCATGAAAAAAGGCACCGTAAAATTCTTCAATGAAACCAAGGGATTTGGTTTTATCAAGGCAGATGATGGACAGGAAATCTTTGTCCACGTTTCCGGACTCGTTGACAAAATCCGGGAGGGCGATCATGTCAGTTTTGACGTCCAACAAGGTAAAAAGGGATTAAATGCAGTCAATGTCAGATTAGCAAGATAAAAATCTTATCTACTTCTTTACCTTAACGCCTTCTTTTCGAAGGCGTTTTTTTATGGCTTTTTCTGAAAGAAAGCAGGTGGGACCTGCAGCCCGGATCCGGACTCAAAAGGAGGCGTTCTTTGGGGTCCTGGGAA
Organism: Chitinophagaceae bacterium; assembly: GCA_035531415.1. GTDB lineage: Bacteria > Bacteroidota > Bacteroidia > Chitinophagales > Chitinophagaceae > JANWKA01. The sequence goes on along the minus strand of DATKSX010000212.1, from coordinate 3,364 downwards.
AAGGGATCACATCCCGGATATTGCCCATCCCGGTGACAAACTGGACCAGTCTTTCAAATCCAAGCCCGAATCCAGCGTGTGGGCAGGTGCCGAAGCGCCGGGTATCCAGGTACCAGTTCATTTCCTCCAGGGGAAGCTGAAGCTCCTGCATGCGGGAGACCAGGCGGTCCAGCCGTTCTTCGCGCTGCGAACCCCCAACTATTTCCCCAATGCCCGGAAAAAGAATGTCCATGGCCCGGACGGTTTTTCCGTCCTCATTCTGCCGCATATAAAATGCCTTGATGGTTTTGGGGTAATCTGTCAGGATCACGGGCTTGCGGAAATGCTTTTCCACCAGGTAGCGTTCGTGTTCTGACTGAAGATCAACTCCCCAGGAAACCGGGTACCGGAATTTTTTCTTTTTAAAATCCGGGCTGGAGACCAGGATGGATATGGCCTCGGTGTAGGTGAGCCGTTCAAAGGCGTTTTCCAGGCAGAACAGGAGTTTTTCGGTAAGCCCCATCGGGGATCTTTCTTCCATGGGCCGCTGGCTTTCCTCCTCGCTGAGCCGTTTGGAAAGGAATTCCAGGTCGGCGGCATGTCCCTCCAGCACGGACCGGATCAGGTCCTTCAGCAGGGCTTCCGCCAGATCCATATTCCCCTCCAGATCGCAAAAAGCCATTTCCGGCTCAATCATCCAAAACTCGGCGAGATGCCTGGCGGTGTTGGAATTTTCCGCGCGGAATGTGGGCCCGAAGGTATACACGTCACCGAAGGCCATGGCTCCCAGTTCTGCTTCCAGCTGGCCGGATACCGTAAGGTGGGTCGGTTTGCCGAAAAAATCCTCCCGGTAATCAATTCCCCCTTCCGAATTCCTGGGGGGATGGTCCAGCCCCAGGGTGGTGACCCGGAACATTTCTCCGGCCCCTTCGGCATCAGAACCGGTGATGATCGGGGAATGCAGGTAGATGAATCCCCGCTCATCGAAAAACCGGTGTATGGCCATGGCGAGTGCGTGTCGAATCCGGAACACCGATCCAAAAGTATTGGTGCGCATCCGCAAATGGGCGATCTCCCGGAGAAATTCCAGGCTGTGTTTCTTGGGCTGCAGGGGATAGCGGGTGGGATCGCAATCCCCGATGACCTCAACCTGGGTAGCCCGCACTTCCACCCGTTGTCCTTTGCCGGGTGATGGAATGAGGTTTCCTGCCACCCGGATGGAGGCACCGGTCGTCAGCCTTCCCGCCAATGAAGGGTCCAGGGATCCCGCATCCACCACGACCTGGATCGGTCCGGGAGACGATCCGTCATGGAGCGCGATGAACTGGTCATTTCGAAAGGACCGGACCCAACCCATTACAATGACTTGCTGGCCCCGGGGTTCCGTTTCCAGCAATTCCCTGACTTTGGTCCTATGCTCCATGGCTTGAATGGGTTTTGAGGTGACGGGCGCAAAGATACATCTGCGGGGAGGAATGCCCAACCTGCCTCCGGGAGGCCGGAATGGTCCTCCGGGGCACCTTCCAATAAGGCCCTGAGGGGGTCCAAAAATTTGGCTGATAATGAAACTAATGCTATTTTTACATCCATATCTGCCTGATAAGTCATTATTTCAGCCATCTTCATCAGCAGCCCATATTGGATTCCAAGTAATACCAGTTTGACATACTTTCAATAAACAACCCTTTATCCTGGTACGATGCAGCCATGCGCTGTAAAATCTGCCGGCACACCAAAAATTCATTTCAAGCCTTTTATGTACGACATCTCACAATTGAACGACATGCTCGTTCCGGAACTGCTGGACATTGCAGAGCAGCTGGAAGTTCCCAATGCCCGAAAACTCGGTAAACAGGAAATCATTTATAAAATACTGGACAAACAGGCCGTAACCGCATCCGCACCGGGAACCGAATCCGGAGAAGATGATGACAAAAGGCCGCGCAGGCGCAGGCTGGTCCGCAAAGATAACGGCGTCCCCCAACCGGTGGCTGCCCCCCCTGCCGCTCCTGCAGTACCCGCAGCGGAGGAAGAGATCAGGGTTCCCGCCAGGCGGGGAAGGAAACCCGGCATGCAACCCAAACCGGACCTGACCCGTTTCGAGCCGGAACCTGAATCAGAACCGGCAGAAGAACCTGCCCCCCTGCCATCTGCAAACGAAGAGGAACCCGCCCAGGCACCCGTTTCCGAGCCCCAGGAATCCATGACGGAAAATACCGGAGGCGCCGATGAAAACGGTCTGGACCGCCAGAAATTCTACCGCAAGGAAACCAGTTTCAATATTGAATTCGACGGGATCATCGTCAGTGAAGGGGTCCTGGAAATGATGCCCGACGGATATGGCTTTCTGCGATCTTCCGACTATAATTATCTGTCCTCCCCTGACGATATTTACGTTTCCCCCTCCCAGATCAAGCTTTTCGGCCTCAAGACCGGAGATTCGGTCCGGGGATCGGTGCGGCCCCCCAAGGAAGGAGAAAAATATTTCGCCCTGCTGAAGGTGGAAAGCATTAACGGAAAGGACCCTGACGCGGTCCGCGACCGGGTGCCTTTCGATTACCTCACTCCCCTTTTCCCCTTCGAGAAACTGAACCTCTGTTCCACCGCCGGGAACTATTCAACCCGGATCATGGACCTTTTCACCCCGATCGGGAAGGGACAGCGTGGCCTGATCGTTTCCCAGCCCAAAACCGGGAAAACCATCCTGCTTAAAGAAGTGGCTCATGCCATCGCGGCCAACCACCCGGAATGCTATTTGTTGGTCCTGCTGATCGATGAGCGTCCTGAAGAAGTCACCGACATGGAACGCAGCGTCAACGGTGAAGTGGTCGCATCTACTTTCGACGAGCCCGCCGAAAAGCATGTCAAGGTTTCCACCATCGTGCTCCAAAAGGCCAAAAGGCTGGTGGAATGCGGGCACGACGTGGTGATCTTGCTGGATTCCATCACACGGCTTGCCCGGGCGCATAACACCGTGATGCCGGCCTCCGGTAAAGTGTTAAGCGGCGGGGTGGAAGCCAATGCGCTGCATAAGCCTAAGCAGTTCTTCGGGGCCGCAAGAAAAATAGAGAACGGCGGATCCCTCACCATTCTGGCAACTGCGCTGATCGATACGGGTTCCAAAATGGACGAAGTGATCTTCGAGGAATTCAAGGGTACGGGTAATATGGAACTGCAACTGGACCGCAAACTTTCCAACAAGCGGATCTTCCCGGCGATCGACGTGACTTCCTCTTCTACCCGACGCGACGACCTCCTGCTGGATCGGGAAACCCTTCAGAGGATGTGGATCCTGCGCAACCACCTGGCGGACATGAATACGGAGGAAGCGATGAACTTCCTGCTGCAGCATATGAAGGGAACCAAGAACAACGAAGAATTCCTG
>DATKSX010000211.1:0-3366 GCA_035531415.1 Chitinophagaceae bacterium | reverse complement strand
CTGGGATCCTTGAACGGGGGGGCCAGGTAGAGGTAGAATTCCTCAATTGGAAAATTATTGGCCACCACCAGCTGGAGTGCCGCGTTCATCCGTTCCAGGACCCATTCCCGGGATACTTTTCCGTAATAGAATATCAGCTTGGTGACCTGGCTGATCCGGTCGGCCAGGATCTGGGTGTTCTTTTTGGGATCGTCTTCCTGGGGGTTGATATAGGGCTGGATCTGGTTTGCAACCAGGTATTTTCCCAGGTCCATGGCCCCGAGCTGATCGATCAAATGGGTATCCAGCAGAACCTGCACCTGGTTCGGCGGGGCAGGGGGGGGCTGGGGGTGTTTGAAAGGCCTGGCCACGTCTGAGATATCCTGGGTCAGGGTGCTTTTTGCGCCACGGATAAAATCATATTTGCCGGAAGTGGGTTGCCCGGATTCCAGTCCCTTCAGAAACTTCTGATACTGCTGCTCCTCTATGGCCTCCATATCCAACTCCGCGGGGACCCAGAGCAGGGTGGATTTGGCATATTTCAGGGAGATTTCCGTCTGTTTCTGGGTATACCACTGATCAGGCTGGTCCGTAACTTCCCTTCCGGGAAGGGTGTCCAGCAGGTGGATGGAAAGATCCGCCCTGCAAACGGCTTGCTTCACCTGGGTATCATGTTCCGGCCCCCCATCCGGAGGGGGCATCCCGCTTACAATGGTATAGCCATCCTTTTCCAGGTCCGATATGGTCCGTTTTCGGGCCGACCTTAGGGTGTCGGCTACCTCCCCGAAAAATAAAACGGGTCCTGCAGGGGAGGGGGTGGCGGGTGCTGGTGCCGGTCCCGGGGAAACCTGGACTTTTTTGAAATCCTCAAAAATGGCGATGAGGGCTTCCCGAAGCGCCTTGATCCGGTCCGTGAACCGGGGATCGGTGGCATTCAGGGGGTCCCCGAATTCCTCCTTTGAGCCGGCGTCATGGAATGGGAAACCGGTGGCCCCGGCCAGCTCAGGGGGCCATTGGTCGAATGGAATGTTGTTCAATAAAACATTGAAGATCCGCCTTCGGTCCCCGATCTTGGGCCCTGCTGGTTCGGCTTTGGATTTTTGGGTAAAAAGATCCAGTTCCTTGTTGCAATAATCTGATTTCAGGTACCCCGCGGACACCAGGCTGATCATTATGGCAGACTGGTTGATGCCGTCGGCGATGGATTGGTCGAACAACTTGCTTCCGTCCAGTTTCCCGGAATCCCACCAGATCCGGATTACGTCCATCTGGCCGATACGCTTGGCCAGACTCAGGTTGAGGCATTTGTAAAACTGCTCGATCCATCCCACTCCCGAATTGGTGGCGTTATCCACGTGGGAATAACTGATGAAGATATCAAACGGGTATCCTGGGATATATGCCATTTTCCTGGAATAAGGCCCTGGGGCGAGTTGTGGGCGATGGGACACAATGTATGAAAATTGATTTAAACCCGCTGGGAATGTCCGTTTTATCTCCCGAAGTGCCGGTTTGGGAAAACGGGGCCTTGCCCCGTTTTCCTTCCGCAGGAAGTTTGGAGGCAGGGAGGAAAAAATCGCCTATCTTGATTTGCGGGAGGCCCCTAAACTGTTCCTGAAACCATGACCCTTACCGAACACCTTTCCAGCACCATCCTGCCCAAAAGAATCCTTTCCCTGGACGGGGGAGGGATCCGGGGAGCGATCACCATCGGCTACCTGGAAAAAGTGGAAGAATTGCTCCGGGCCCGGTACGGAGGCCGGGAGGATTTCAGGTTATGTGATTATTTCGACCTGATCGGGGGAACCAGCACAGGTTCCATCATCGCGGGGTTTCTTGCCATCGGGATGAACATGACCGAGGTGAAGGAAAAATACCTGACCCTGGGAGGCATGATCTTCCATGAAAAAAACGAATTCTGGGAATTCTGGAAGATCAAAAAGGCCCTCCATGCCCGTTACGACGACACCAGCTTCAATAACCTTCTGGAAACCTCATTCAGGGATGAAAATCAGGGGAACATCACCCTGGGAAGCCCGATGATCCGGACGGGCCTTTGCATCATGGCCAAAAGGGCGGATACCAACAGCACCTGGACCCTGAACAACCATCCCGCGGACCCTTTTTTCGATTCGGATCTGGGCCGCAATGGAGCCATCGCCCTCAAACTGGCCATCCGGGCCAGCAGCGCTGCGCCCACCTATTTCATTCCGGAGACTTTTGACGTCGGCAACAAGCAGTTGGCTGCCTTCGTGGACGGTGGGGTAAGCTCCTTCAACAATCCCTCACTCGGCCTGCTCATGGTGGCGACCATGAAAGGTTACGGCTTCCGGTGGGCCACCGGAGAGAATAACCTGTTCATGCTTTCGGTGGGAACCGGCACGACCCCATTCAAAAGTTCAGTCAATTCCGTTGAGGGCGCCTGGCTGGCCAGCTGGGCCTTGGAGGTTCCCGACATGCTGATGCAGGATGCCAGCGCCCTAAACCATATCATGATGCAATGGATCTCCCGGGGATTGACCAAAAACAAGATCAACCTGCAACTGGGAGCCATGGAAAATGACTTATTGCCGGATCAACCCCTGCTGACCTATACCCGCTATAATGCGGAAATCCGGGAGGACTATCTGGGCCACCTGGGATTTGTTGCCGGTACCAACTACATCTCCATTGCCGATTTGATGGAAATGAGCAACGGCAACAATGCGGAGCTTTTGTATAAAATCGGGAGGGCGGCCGCAGATGCGGAAGTATCTGCCGGTCATTTCCCGCCGCAATTTGACCTGCCCGGGACCCCTGCCTGAAATTTCCGGAAACCGGGCAGGCCCCCGTCCGGTTATTTTCCGGCAGAATTACCCGGACCCAGGATCTCGTATGTTTCCTCAAATATTTCCCTTTGGCAGGGATACATTTCACCCCGGACCCCGACCATAAGGTAATCCCCCGAATTGCCTTCAAAAACCCCCTCCAGGGTCTCCACCAGAAAAGGTTCCTCCATCCGGATGGCCCGGACGGGGATTCTTTTTTTGACCACGAGAAGGAAAGGCAGGTCCGGGACTTCTCCGGATTTAAAACGGATCATGGGAATTGGAATGAGCCGGGTGCGTAGAAACCCCGGCGGGTGGTTCAGATATCTTTATTGATATACTTGTTCCAGCTGTTTTGTTCATAATATTTCGGTTCGGAAACCCTGCGGTCTTGCCACAGGGGGAGAACCACTTCCTTTTTTTATGGTCGATTATTTAATTTAATCGCTTAGGGTGAATTCCCCGCCCCTCTGGGGCGATTTTGTAAGTTTGTTTTATGGGTGAGAGCGAATATATCCATAAAGCACATAATGTATCAGTTTTGATTTATCATTTTGTTTGTCCAGCTAAATATAGGCGG
>DATKSX010000210.1:0-15842 GCA_035531415.1 Chitinophagaceae bacterium | reverse complement strand
ATCACCACCCATGAAAAGCCCGTGTTCAAAAAATACGATGTGCTCCATTATTGCGTCCCCAATATCCCCTCCGGGTTCTCCAGGACTGCCTCCCAGGCGATCAGCAATGTGCTCATGCCCCTGCTGCTGGAAGTCGGAGATGATGGGGGGATCGATAACCTGGTCTGGAGGAAGCCCGGGGTACGCAGCGGGATTTACCTCTATAAAGGCTCTCTCACCAACCCCCACCTGAGCGAAAAGTTCAACCTGAAATATACCGACCTGGAATTGCTGCTCGCCGTCAAAGGAAAATAGACGGTCTAGTCCTTTGCCGGCGTCAGAATGATATTGCGGAAATCGATCGGTCCATGGTCGCCCTGGAGCAGAATGGGCCCTGGTTCCCCTTCCCTGCTGTCGATCGCCCCACCTGTTATGCCGGGGATTTCCTGGTTGCAGATTACCGTTTTCCCGTTAAACACCAGCGTGACCATTCTTCCCACCAGGGTGACCTCATAGGTTTGCCACTCCCCGGGCTTTTTCCCCTCCAGTGCGCTGGGGGCAATGAATCCATAGATCGAGGCCAGTTGGTTCGTTACCGGCTCCTGTTCACTGTTGTCCACGATCTGTATTTCATAGCGGCCCCGAAGATACACCCCGCTGTTGCTGCCGGCCGGGTACCGGAATTCGATATGGAGTTTAAAGTCCCTGAAAGTCTGTTCCGTGACGAGGTTGGATCCGGAGGCCGGGCTGCGTAGAATCCCGCCTTCCGCAATCCACTGGTTTTTACCCTGGGCATGCCAGCCTTTCAGGCTGGTGCCGCTGAACAGCCGCACCGGCCTGCCCCAAACCGGGGGCTTGGTGCGGTGCAGGGAAGGGGCCCGGACCCCGGTCCAGCCATAAGTTTTTCCCTCACTGGTAACCATCTTTCCCGTCAGGCTGTCCCCCTGGAGCATGCCCTCCACCGAAAGGTATTTTCCGGTCTCCCATTGCGGGGGTATGGCAAAATGCATTTTCTTTCCGTCGAAGAAGACCTCCGAAACGGGCCTCGCGCTTCCGCCTGCCCCGACAAACCGGCCTACCAGGGTAATGTTCCCGGATTTCTCGACCTCCAGCCAGGAAGGGAACCCGCCTCCCGGAGAATGGACCGTGATGTCCCACCTGCCGAGGATGGAATGGCTCCCGGGAATTCCGGTTTGAAAGGTCCTTGCACCGGAGGGAAGTGGTCCTGCAAGCAGGAATGCGCAGGACGCCAACAGGGTCCGGTAATCCCGCTGAAGCTGAAGGATGGAATGGATATGCATAAAGAAAATTTTGATCCGCTGCAATCTGCCCGGATGGCCGCTTAGGTGAGAAACCCAGTAGCCACCAGGATGATAATGAGTATTCCCACGATGACCCGGTAGATCCCGAAGATCCTGAAGCTATGCTTCTGCAAATAGTTGATGAACGTCCGTATGGCGATCATGGCCACCACGAAGGCGATCGCGTTGCCCAGCAGCAGGTCCATAACATTATGGTGATCCCGGAGGATGGCCGGGTTTTCCTTATAGGCCTTGAACAGCTTGTAGCCCGTCGCGGCGAACATGGTGGGTACTGCCAGGAAAAAGGAGAACTCCGCGGCGACTTTCCGGGTAAGTCGTTGCTGAAGGCCGCCAATAATGGTGGCGGCGCTCCTGCTCACCCCCGGAATCATGGAGAGTACCTGCCAGAATCCGATCTTGAGGGCATTGAAGATGCCGATGCCTTCCGTGGTTTCGATCCTGGGCTCCCGGAACAAGGAATCCACGAAGATCAGGATCACCCCGCCCACCAGCATGGAGATGCCGACGATAACCGGATTGTCCTCCATCTGGGTGATCTTTTTGGCGAAAAGATAGCCGAAGATCAGGGCCGGCAGCACGGCGATGAACAGTTTGCGGTAAAAACTGATTCGGGAAAAATCGAAGAACCTCCGCCAGTACAGGACGACCACGGCGAGGATGGCGCCCAGCTGGACCACGATCTCGAAAAGTTCCGTGAAAGGATCGGAATCGATCTTCATGACCGAACTGGCGATAATCATGTGTCCCGTGGAGGAGATGGGAAGAAACTCGGTGATTCCTTCAATGATGCCCAGGATGATGGTCTGGAGGGTGGTCATGGATCGGGTCGGTTTGGGATAAGAAAAAGGCGATGAGGTGATCATCGCCGCTCACTCCGTTTCAGTAAAATAAAAGGTCCTGCTTCATTGGGCCTTGGGTTTTCTCATGATCGCGAAGATCTCGATCACAAATCCGATGAAGATCACGACCGGGGCCAGGGTGATCCGCCTCCAGCTGTAAATCTTTTCCGGGTGGAACTGGTTGGGATCAGAACTCCCTCCGCCAACCATCAGCAGGAACCCCAGGGCCAGCACGGCAATTCCGACGAGCATGATCAGGTAATTTTCCCTGGAGAACATGAAAACGGAATGGCCCTCCTTTCGGGCCTTCGGCTTTGCGGCCGGGGCCTGCGGCTTCTCCTTGACCGGAGCCTGTTTTGCCGAAGCGAACTGCTTTTGCAGCGGATTTTGCTTCTGGTTCGGTTTGGGTTTCAGCGGCATGAGGAAATCATTTTCGGATCAATATAGTTCATCAAGCTGGAGTCGCAGGTATTTCATCACAGACCGGTGGGTGCTGAGCAAAGATATGGAAATGCCAATCAGGATGATACCGAGCAGCAACAGGATGGTCATCACGAGGTTCTGGTTGCTGTTGAACTCCGGCATATTCTTTTCCACGGCGTAAATCACCCCCAGAAGTCCCGCGATGGCGAGCAGGGCGCTGATCAGCCCATTCCAGATGCTGCGCAGGTTGAAGGGTTTGGCGATGAACCAGCGGGTGGCTCCCACCATCTGCATGGTCTTGATCAGGAAGCGGTTGCTGAACATGGCCAGCCGGATGGTATTGTCGATCAGGATGATCACCACCAGGGCGAGCAGGATGCTCAGGCCCAGGATGATCACGCTCACCCTTTTCACATTGCCGTTCAGGGTGTTGACCAGGTCCTTGCGGTAGTATACCTCCCGGACGATAGCGTGCTGGGTCAGGTAATTTTCGATATTCTTCAGGCTGTCGGCGTTCACATAATCCGCCTTAGCGAAGAAATTAATGCTGGCATAGAGCGGATTATACTGGAGCAGGGTGTCGGGATCATCCCCAAAGTCTTTCTTGTAATTCTGGAGGGCCTGATCCTTGGTCACATAGCTGACCGACTTGGTGAAAGGAAGGTGGCTGATGGTATCTTCCAGGGCGGTTGCTTCCTGCTGACGGATATTATCCCGGAGGATCACCTGAATCTCGATGCTTTCCTTGAAATGGACTTTGAGATTATTGGCCTGGATGACCAGCAGGCCCGCCAAACCCAGCAGGAACAGGACCAGGGCCACACCGATCACGGCCATCACATAGGAAGGCTTTGATCTTTTCGCGGAAAGTCTCCCGGTTTGGGTCATGAAGGGGGATTGCGGGCAAAAGTAATTAAAAACGGGCTTTTGACTTAAATTTGTAGTTGCCCCTGCGAATTTTAACTTTCCGTTTCTGGATGGAATCAGCTCAGGAAAAACCGTGCCGGATCAGGGCCTTTGGGGGATCCGGGGCATGCACTGTTGAAAAACCATGGACTATAATTTCAGGGAGATCGAATCAAAATGGCAGCGGGCCTGGAAGCAAACCGAAGCCTACCGGGTCAGTAACGATTCGGGGAGACCGAAGTATTACGTGCTGGACATGTTTCCCTATCCTTCGGGATCCGGACTCCATGTCGGCCATCCCCTGGGTTACATCGCTTCCGATATTTTCGCGCGATATAAAAGGCTGAAGGGATTTGAAGTGCTCCATCCGATGGGTTTTGACGCCTTCGGCCTTCCTGCGGAGCAATATGCCCTGGAGACCGGGCAGCATCCGGCAATAACCACCGCTGAAAATATCCGGACCTTCAAGGCCCAGCTGGACCGGATCGGGTTCAGCTTTGACTGGAGCCGGGAAGTCAACACGAGTGATCCCTCCTTCTACCACTGGACCCAGTGGATCTTCCTGCAGCTCTTCGATTGCTGGTTCAATACTGCCTCGGGAAAGGCCGAAAGGATCCAGGCTCTCTGCAAAATCTTTGAGGCCGAAGGAAACCGCAACCAACCCTGCCCTTCCGGCCCGGGTCTCTCCTTCGGCGCCAAGGAATGGAAACAATGCAGCGAAAAGAGGCGCCAGGAAATCCTCATGGGGTACCGGCTGGCGTATTGCGGCCTGGGGGAAGTGAACTGGTGCGAGGCCCTGGGAACCGTTTTGGCCAACGACGAGGTGATCAACGGGCTCAGCGAGAGAGGAGGCTACCCGGTGGTGCGCAAAAAGCTGCGCCAATGGTACCTCAGGATCACTGCCTATGCCGACCGGCTCCTGGAAGGGCTCCGGTCCGTGAACTTCAGCCAGGCCATGAAGGAAATGCAGACCAACTGGATCGGAAGGTCCGAAGGAGCCGAGATCCGTTTTCCCCTGCGGGTTACCGGAGGCGGGCCGGACCGGGAAGGCCTTTCCCTGTTGGTCTATACCACCCGGCCAGACACCATCTTCGGGGTCGATTTCATGGTGATCGCCCCCGAACATGAACTGGCATCCCGGCTCGCCGCCCCGGGACATGAGGTCTCCGTGAAACAATACCTGGATTATGTGGCTTCCCGCAACGAGCGGGAGCGGATGGCCGAAAAAGCCATCACCGGCATCGATACCGGTTCGGTGGCCATCAATCCCTTTAACGGAAGGGAGGTCCCGGTCTGGATCTCCGAATACGTGCTGGCCGGATATGGCACCGGCGCCATCATGGGAGTGCCCTGCGGGGATGAACGGGATCACCGGTTCGCCACTCATTTTGGGATCCCCATCACCAATATCATCGGTAGTTTTTATGATGGCTCCAAAGCGAACCCCACCAATTCCGCCATCCTGGAGCAAAGCGGGTTTTTGGACGGAATGGTCATGAGCGCAGCCGTTGAAGTGGTGATCCGGGAATTGGAAAAACGGGGTTTCGGGTGCAGGAAAGTAAATTATAAGATGCGGGACGCGGCTTTCAGCCGGCAGCGATACTGGGGCGAGCCCTTTCCTATAGTTTGGGAGGATGGCATCGCCCGCCCCCTGAAAGAGTCCGAGCTTCCCCTGAAGCTACCCCATGTGGACCAGTACCGTCCCGGTCCCGAGGGGGAAGGTCCGCTCGCCAACCTGGAGTCCTGGACCCGGCTTCACCTGGAGACCAACACCATGCCGGGTTATGCCGGGAGCAGCTGGTATTTCCTGCGTTTCATGGATCCCCATGACTCCAAAGCGTTCTGCAGCCGGAAAGCTTCGGATTACTGGGGACAGGTCGACCTCTATATCGGGGGTACCGAACATGCCGTGGGTCACCTCCTTTATTCCCGGATGTGGACCAAGTTCCTTTTCGACCTGGGGTATATCGGTCATGACGAACCCTACCGGACCCTGGTCAACCAGGGCATGATCCAGGGCGTTTCAGAACTGGCCTATCGGGTTATTCCGGGGAAATATCCACTCGGGGATTTGATTCCACCGGCTTCAGGTGGGGATGGGGAGGCCCCGTCCCATCTTCCCAATCCGGAAAACGTTCCGGTATATTTTTCAGCGGATTGGTTACCGGAGGGCAAACAGGATGGTTTCCAACTCATACACCTTCCTATAAACATGGTTGCCAACCATGTGCTGGATATCCCGGCCCATGCAGCCGCAAACCCGGATGCCTGCTATATCACCCGTTCCGGTTATTTTTCCCAGGGTGTCTGGCACAGCCCAGAAGGAGGATTACCCGAATTCCGGACGGTTCCCCAGGTGGAAAAAATGAGCAAGAGCAAATACAATGTGGTCAATCCGGACGATATCGTAGACAAATACGGCGCGGACACCTTCCGACTTTACGAAATGTTCCTCGGACCCATCGAGCTCAGCAAGCCCTGGGACACCCAGGGAATCGAAGGGGTTCACCGTTTCCTGAAAAAGCTCTGGCGCCTCTGTTATTCCGAATCGGGTGAATTGCCCACGAAGAATGGATCACCCCCTCCCGAAGCCCTGAAGATCCTCCACAAAACCATCCGCAAGGTGGGGGAGGATACCGAAAAACTCTCTTTCAACACGGCAGTCAGCCAGTTCATGATCTGCGTCAATGAACTCACCGCGATGTCCTGCCGCGACCCGGAGGTGATCAGTTCCCTGCTGATCCTGCTCGCCCCCTATGCCCCCCATATCAGCGAGGAACTCTGGCATGCCCTGGGAAATCAGGGGACCATCCTTACGGCCGCCTATCCGGACTGGGAGGAAAAATTGCTGAAGGAGGAACATTTCCTATATCCGGTTGCCATCAATGGGAAGACCCGGACCGAAATGAGCTTCCCGGCGGATGCCGAACCCGGGATGATTGAAAAGGAAGTTCTCGCCCATCCCGTGGTGCTCAAATGGCTCGGGGAGAAAAAACCCAAAAAGGTCATCATTGTCCCCCGACGCATGGTGAACGTGGTCCTTTGAGCGGAGATCATCCCGAATCCATCACCAGGGTTTCTTTGCCAACCCTTCTCCGGGGCCTTGGCATGGGGGGCATTTTGTTTACTTTTGGTAACCCAGCGTAAGAAAAAAAATGGCCAATCCGCACCTGTTACCCGGCGAAGAGCAGATGACCCCTGCCCAGCAGGAGTTTGAAAACAATATCCGGCCCCGGGAGATGGCGGAGTTTTCCGGCCAGCAGCAGATCATCGACAACCTCAAGGTCTTTATTGAAGCCGCCCGCATGCGCGGGGAAGCCCTGGACCATATCCTGTTCCATGGCCCTCCGGGGCTGGGGAAGACCACCCTTTCCCGGATCGTGGCCCATGAGCTGGGGGTCCATATCCGGGAGACCTCCGGACCCGTTATCGAAAAGCCCGGAGACCTGGCCGGCCTGCTCACCAGTCTGGAAGCAAGGGATGTCCTTTTTATTGACGAGATCCACCGGCTGGGAAGCATCGTGGAGGAATACCTCTACCCCGCCATGGAGGATTTCCGGATCGATATCATGATTGATACGGGACCCAGCGCCAGGACCATCCAGATCAATCTTCAGCCTTTTACCCTGATCGGTGCCACCACGCGCTCCGGCCTGCTCACGGCCCCGCTGCTTTCCCGTTTCGGAATCAAGGCGAGGCTGGAATATTACCTTGCCGAAACCCTGGAAAAGATCGTCCTCCGCTCAGCCGACCTGCTTCAGACCAGGATCACCTCAGATGCGGTGACCGCGATCTCCCGGAGGAGCCGCGGCACCCCCCGGATCGCCAACGGATTATTGCGCAGGATGCGGGATTTTGCGCAGGTCATGGGCAACGGGGTGATCGATCTTTCCATCACCGAATATGGCCTCAAAGCCCTTAACGTGGATGAGCATGGCCTGGACGAGATGGATAACCGGATCCTTTCCACCATCATTGAAAAATTCCGGGGCGGACCCGTGGGCATCACCACCATTGCAACCGCGGTCGGGGAAGAGGTGGGTACTCTGGAGGAAGTTTACGAGCCCTTCCTGATCCAGGAGGGATTCCTGAAAAGAACTCCCCGGGGAAGGGAAGCCACCGAAAGAGCCTACCTGCACCTGGGAAAAATTCCCGGGAGCGGCAATTCCAACATACCGCTTTTTTAAACGGGGAGGGGGCCTTACTGGGTCACCAGACGGAAACCGTTACCATGGATATTGACAATTTCCAGGGCAGGGTCTCCTTTGAGGTATTTGCGGAGCTTGGCGATATAGACGTCCATGCTTCTGCCGTTGAAATAGGTATCGCTTCCCCAGATCTTCTTCAGGGCCGCGTCCCTGGGCAAAAGGTCATTACGGTGTTCGGCCAGCATCTTGAGTAATTCATTTTCCTTGGGGGAAAGGGTGTGGGATTCATCCGGACTGGTCAGGGTCCGGAGCCTGGCGTTAAAATGAAATTTTCCGAGGTCAAACTCCACATGTTCGCTCTCCTTATTGTTCAATTCCTGGTTGCGTTTCAGGATGGCCTTGATCTTGAGCATCAGCAGCTCGCTGTCAAAGGGCTTGGTGATATAATCATCCGCACCGAGCTTATACCCCTGGATAATATCCTCCTTCATGCTTTTGGCCGAAAGGAAAAATAGGGGAATATCCGGATCGACATTGCGAATCTCCTCGGCCAGGGTGAATCCGTCCATATTGGGCATCATCACGTCCAGCAGGCACAAGTCGAATTTCTCCCTTCGGAAGGCGGCCAGGCCCAGGATTCCATCCCGGGATAACTCCACGGAATAATCATTCAGCTCCAGGTAGTTTTTCAGCACCAGGCCAAGGTTGGAATCATCTTCCACCAGAAGGATATGAGGCTTGTGCTCTTCCATAAATGCGCATTTTTAAGTATACAAATCTAACATATAATGCCCGAACGGCAATCTATCCCGGCTCCCGCCGGTCCCGATTGAGCAATGCCAAATCAGGAATTTTTGTATTTTTATCCGACCACCCTGACCGATTTTTTCATTTCAATTTTGAATCCCATGCATCTTCAAAAAAATGGGTCAGGACAGCTATGGCAGCGCCCTGGCAAAATGTTATTTCTGATCCTGGCCTCCCTGACCATTCTTTCCCTGAAAAGCTCCGCCAACATCCGCCTTCCCAGGCTGGTCAGCGACAGCATGGTCCTGCAACGGGGAGTCCATGCCCGGATTTGGGGATGGGCCGATCCGGGGGAAAGGATCACGGTCCGTTTCCTGGGGAAACATTACCGTGCCATCGGGGGGCTGGATGGCCGCTGGGCCCTGATGCTTCCTCCACTCCATGCAGGGGGACCTTACTCCATGGAACTTCAGGGAAAGAACCGGATCATCATCCGGGATATCCTGGTAGGGGACGTTTGGTTCTGTTCCGGCCAATCCAATATGGTCCTGCCCATGACGCGGGTGCGTTACCGCTATCCGGATGAAATAAACGGTGCGGATTATCCTCAGATCCGCAATTTTTTCGTGCCGACGGCAGCCAGTCCCCTGGGGGCCCGCGATACCCTTCCGGGCGGCCATTGGGTGGCCGCCAACCCCAAGACCGTACTGGAATTCGGAGCTGCATCTTACTTTTTCGCCAAAAGAATCTACCTGAAATACCATGTTCCCATCGGCCTGATCAATTCCAGTGTGGGGGGTACCCTGATCGAGGCCTGGATCAGCCCGGAGGGGCTTAAGCCATTTCCGGAATATGAACGGGTCGTGCAACGTTATCAGAATAAGGCAAACCTGGATTCCCTTTCCCGCCTGAACGAAAGGATCCGGGAGGCGGGATCGGCCCGTTTCCGGGAAACGGACCTGGGCCTTACCGGGGCCATTCCCTGGTATGATACTTCCTTTGTTCCTTTGGGATGGCATGGATTCTGGCTTCCCGGTTCCTGGGAAGACGAAGGGGTGCGGGGATTGAACGGTGTGATCTGGTTCCGAAAAACCATCGAGGTTCCGCAATCCATGACCGGAAAACCGGCGATCCTTTTCCTGGGAAGGATCGTGGATGCCGACCAGACCTATGTCAACGGAACCTTTGTGGGTTCCATCGGGTACCAATATCCACCCAGCATTTATTCCCTTAAGGCCGGAATCCTGAGGCCGGGAAAAAACATCATCGTGGTGCGGGTGACCAGCATTTCCGGCAAAGGCGGTTTCATCCAGGACAAACCCTATCTCCTGGCTGCCGGTAAGGACACACTCGACCTGCGGGGGGATTGGACCTACCAGGTCGGATCCGTTTTTCCACCCCCATCCCGGCAGGGGCCCTGGGGAGGCCTTTCCTTCCAGGATATTCCTTCCAGCCTCTTCAATGCCATGGTCGCCCCAGCCCTCCCCTATACCATTAAAGGGTTCCTCTGGTACCAGGGGGAGTCCAACGCGAGCCACCCATCTACCTATGAAGGCCTGATGAAGGCCCTGATCGGGGACTGGAGAAAGTTGTGGAACCAGGGGGAACTCCCCTTCCTTTATGTCCAGCTTCCCAATTTTCTGGAAGTGACCTATTCCCCATCCGAGAGTGGCTGGGCGGAAATCAGGGAAGCCCAGCGCCTGGCCCTGTCCGTTCCAAAAACTGCGATGGCAGTAACGATCGGCCTGGGGGAATGGAACGATATCCACCCTCTGGATAAGAAAGACGTGGGGGACCGGTTGGCCTTCGCCGCCGAAAACCTCGCTTACGGGGACAGTTCGGTTCCTTACAGCGGACCCCTATTCCAGTCCGCCACGACCAGGGGCGACAGCATGATCCTTTCCTTTTCCCACACCGGTGGCGGCCTGGTCGCCCGGGGTGGCGGCGACCTGAAATATTTCTCCATTTCCGGCAGGGACCGGAAATTTGTATGGGCCAAGGCCCGGATCGAGGGAAACCAGGTGGTGGTATGGAATGATTCCATTCCCCATCCGGTTACCGTCCGTTATGGTTGGGCGGATAACCCGGAAGGAGCCAACCTGTATAACCGGGACGGCCTTCCCGCCTCCCCCTTCCAGACCGGCAACCCCTGAATTTCCGGTCCCCGGCTCCGGTGGTATTATTGATTTGCCGCTTGATGCCATCCGAAATACCAGGGTTTGCTGAAGAGTCCTGGGAATGCCGTTGCTCCATGGAGTCCTCCTGCCGTCCATCCTTTATTCGGGGAACCCTAGGATTTCGCCCGACAGCCTCCTATAAAAATTTCCTCCAGTTTCGTACCTTGACCTTTCCACCATTTCCCTGATACCATGCGAACCAGAATGCTTTTCTTTCCGGCAATTGCATTTGCTACCGGATGCGCAGCCCAAACCTTACCCGTGGGCCAGACCGGGATCACGACCTGGCAATCCGGCAAAACCGGCGCTGTTTCCCTGACCTTTGACGACGGAATCAGGACCCAGTTTTCGGACGCCCTTCCCATCATGGACCATTTCCACCTCCCTGCCACCTTCTTTGTCATCACCGGGCCCATCATCGGGTCCAGGTATCCTTCCCGTTTCATCGGCAGGCCGATTTCCGACATCATCCGGGAAACCGGAGAGACTGCTACTGGGAAAGAGAATTTCTTTGAGCGGGCTTCCGCGGCCCGGTACCTGGGATTCAAAGGCACACTTGCATATTATGACCGGGCTTCGGAACTCTATGAATCCGGAAGAATCGATTCCGCTTACCACCTGATGGACGAATTATACCGGAAGGTCCGCAGCGGCGACCTGCTTCCCGGTGCCGACACCAGCATGGAGATCGCCAACGAAACCGGGCTGACCTGGGATTACCTCAGGCAACTGGCCGCCAAAGGCTATGAGATCGCCAGCCATACCGTGACCCATGAACACCTGGCCATCATGGATACCAGCAACATGATGTACGAACTGCGCAAAAGCAGGCAGGACATCCTGGACCATCTGGGCTCCAAATACACTTTTTCCGCAGAAGTACCTTTTGGAATCGACGACCCCCGGGTGATGAAAGCAGCTCTTCCGGTATATCCCGCCTTGCGAAACCTGATGCCCGAGCCCTATATGACCGAGATCAACCGCGGGAAGAGGCAACAGCCCAACGCTTCCGACAAACCCTATGTTCAATGGCAGAGAGGGCCCGGAACAAGGACCACTCTTTCCCGCCTGGAATCCTGGGTAGATACCACCCTTTCCCATAACAATATCTGGCTGGTCCTGGTTGTCCATGGGGTGGACGGGGTGGGCTGGGAGCCCATGACCCGTCAAATCCTCTACACCTATTTCCAGTACATCCATGACCAGGAAAAATACCTATGGGTAGCGACTTTCAGGGATGTAACCAAATACATGAGGGAAAGGATGGACAACAAGCCGCAGGTGAAGGTGGGTGGAAAATTCATCCAGGTGAAGCTCCGCCCCAGCCTGGATACTTCGGTCTACGATATTCCCCTCACCCTGAAAACCTATGTGCCTCAATCCTGGAACGGGGTGCTCGTGCTCCAGGGTAAAAGCAGCCGCACTTACCCCACCGCGCGGGACGGGGGTGGCACTTTTGTACTTTACGAGGTTGTTCCGGATGACCGGCCGATCCGGGTCACCAGGAAGGATTAGGATTGGGGGGAATCAGCCCGGCAGGGAGGCACTGTCTCAGTTTTTCCAAATTTTGCTCAGCAAAAGGGTAAAGGTAGGATGCTCCTTCAGGGCCGGAGGAATGGGCCAGTCAAGATACTTCAGGGTGGCGAAGGTGGGGTCTGAGGTGAATGCTCCCTCCAGGTAGGTAATGGCCAGGTCCATCTCGCCCAGGAGGCTTGCAGAAATGGACATGAAGGCCAGGCCGAGGTATTCCCTTTTCAGCCTGTCCTTCATTTCATCCATCAATACCCGGGCTTCCTCCATTTGGTTCCGCAGACAGCAAGTCCAGATCAATCCATGTACGGCCCACTGGTGCCGGTTGGATATCTTCATCGCAAATTTAAAGGCATCCTCCGCGTCAGGGAACGATCCCAATTTCAGGTAGGAATGCCCCATGGTGAAATGCGAAAGGAAGGTATTGGCATCCTGTTCAATGCTGATCTTCGCGATGCGGATGGCTTCCTCATACTTCCGGGATCCGAACAGGACGATGGCATAACCGGACTGTATGATTGCGCTGAAGGGTTCCAGTTCTACCGCTATCCGGGTATGCCGCTCCGCTTCCTCAAAATTTCCTTCCAGTAGGCAGTGGTAAAACAAGGCGAACCAGTAATGCCCCAGGGCATAACGGGGATTCAGTTCCAGGGACCTCTCAAAATGCCTTTTGCCTTCCACCCGGTTAAATTCAAAGCTGCAATAATAATAACCCATGGAAGTGAAGGGTTCGCAGAGTGTGCCATCCAGTCTGATGGCTTCTTCCGCGGACTTTTTGGCGATTGGCATGACCTCCACCGGAGGCCTCTGGCTGTAATAGCCCTGTAGCAGGCACACATTCGCAAATTCGGAATGGGCCAGGGCAAAATCAGGATCCAAATCGATGGCCTGTTGCAGGAATTGAAGAGCCGGGATGAGGGAACTGCCCCGCCTGTTCAAAAGAAAACGTCCTTTGAGATATAATTCATAGGCTTCAGGGTTTTGAGTATGCACCTTGGTGATGATTTCCCTTTCCGCGCCCAAAAGAGTAATCTTCAGCTTTTCAGTGATGGCAAGTGCGATATCCTCCTGGATTGCGAAAATATCATCCAGGTTCCGGTCATATCGTTCCGACCATAAATTAAAACCGTCCTTCACACTGATGAGCTGGGCGGTCACCCTGAGCCGGTTACCCTGCTTTCGGACGCTTCCTTCAAGGACCGTACTGACCCCCAACTTCTCCCCGATCCCCCGTAAATCGTCATTTTTCCCCTTGAACTGGAAGGAGGAGGAGCGACCGGCCACATGGAGATCCTTGAGGTGGGAAATGGAATTGAGGATCTCTTCGGCGATCCCGTCGCTGAAATATTCCTGTTCGGGGTCAATGCTCATATTCACGAAGGGAAGGACGGCCACGCTCTTAGGGGAAGGTGTTTTTGGGGGGCGAATCGGGAAAAAGGGCTGGTGATCCTGCGGATGGCCCAGATCCCCGGTTACCTCGTAAATTTTTATAGGATCCTTAACATTCTTCAGGGACTCCTGGCGGATGAACTTACTTTGGATGCCCTTTTTGTTGGCGATATTTTCGGATACCGACTCAGATACCCAGATCCCGCCGACCGGGGCAATGGCCTGGAGCCTGGCCGCAATGTTCACCCCATCTCCAAATACGTCCTGGTTCTCAAAAACCACCTCTCCCAGGTGGATGCCGATCCGGAGCTTGAGAGCCGGTAAGGCCGCGCAGGAATCCTGGATGGCCAATGCGCACAACACCGAATCGGTAACAGTTGTAAAGCTGGCCAGAATGCCGTCCCCGATCTCCTTGATCCAGGTCCCTCCATATTGTTCTATGATCGGCCGCTGGATTTCCCGGTTGGCGACCAGCAGTTCAATGGCTTTTCTTTCATCCATGCCCATCAGGGTCGTGTATCCGCAAATATCCGTAAACATGATTGCTGCTAACTGGCGGGAAGAGGGCATGACGGGGAAGGCCTTAGGGGGCTGAAAATTAATGAATTTTCGAATACTTAAAGGAACCAGATTATCCTATCGGTCCATAGGGGGGTGAATAATATGGAATGTTCTGATCCAAGCCAGGCTGGGTTTCCCCGGTCATCTCTTGCTGATCATGGAGGTAAGCGGGTAACGGAGGTTGGAATAGGATTCCAGGTCCGCTTTGATGCTTCCCACCGATATGGGGCTATCTACCCGGAGGGGAATATGGTTGCGGTCATCGCTGACCCATACGGTCATCTGCTCTCCTCCCTTGAAGATGGTTCCCTTGATCAGCAGGGGTTTGAACACGATCGCGTGGTATTTCCCGAAGCGGGTCTGGACCACTGCTTTCCCCAGGTAACGGATATAGATGTTATAAACCTGGTCGTCCAGGAACAGATCAAAGGGGATCTTGTCTCCCGGTTTGTAACGGTCAAAATCGATATTGCGCGCATAATAGATCGTGCTGAGCACATCCTGGACGCATTTGGGCACTTTAAAAACTCCTTTGTCGGTCCTGGCGGTCCCATCGTCGTGGTCGAAAGTGACATAGTTATTGAAATGGAATCCCCCTTCGTTCACATTGCGGATGAATTCTATGGGCAGCAGATTGGCGCTATCGATATAGGTCTCGTAATTGTCCCGAACCTTGAATATCCAGTTATAGGCAGAAAAGGTTCTGCCCTGGCCGACCACGTGATAGGCCCTCCGGTTTCCCACGGTGACCATGGTTGTGGTGAATACCGCCTCCCCGGCGCTCACGTAAATGCTCCCCAGGTTGTAATAGATTTTGACCGAGAACCTCTCCCCCGCTGAAAAGGAAGTGTTGTTGATGCCGCAGAACAAGTCCTGCTGGGCCCCAGCGTAATTTGCGGAAATTAGTAACGCTGCGGCAAGAAGCAGGTTTTTCATCAATGTTCATTTATCCTGGAAAACCCGGACCCGAAGCAACAGGAGGCTTCCCAGGATCGCCGGTAAAATTAGATTAATAAACCATATGCCCACGGTGGCCGAAGCAATTCCAAGGGTATTGGTACTGAGCAGACCCAGGAAGAAAAGGCTCACCTTCCCCCGGATGGCAATTTCGGCCAGGGCGATGGTCGGCACGATCGCCATTACCAGGAAAATGAGGCTGATCATTGCCAGGCCTTGCCACCAGATCACCCCCACCCCGAGCAACCGGAGCAGGATCAGGTATTGGATGGAAAATACCAGATAGCGCAGGCCAGACAGGACCAGCACCCTGCGCAGGTCCCGGAAGGAAAACCGGCCCAGGATCAGAACCAGGGTCCGCAACCTGCGCAGGGGCCTGAACCGGCCAAATAGATTAACGATCAGATCCAGCCTGAAGTACAGGATAACGCATCCGACAGTCAGAATTCCCAGAAGGAAGAGGGAAATTTTTTCCCAGACCGAAGAAAGCAGGGGATTGGGCCCGTTCCCGGCTGAAAAATGAATATCCCAGACCAGTCCGAAGATCCCCGCGATGATGGTTACGATCAGCTGACTGAAACTTCCCACCACCGTGACCGTGATGGCGCGGAGTTTATGGATGTTTTTAAGGTAGAGGATCCTGCCTGCGTATTCCCCGATCCGGTTTGGGGTGACCACGGCCAGGGAGAGGCCGGAAAGGATGGCCAGGAAAGACTTCATGAGGGATACCTGTTCCAGAGGGTCCACCAGGATCTGCCATTTGCGGGATTCCAGGGTCCAGTTCAGGATCATCAGGAGCAGGACCAGGATGAATCCGGCGAGCTTCATTCCATGGAAAAGGGTGGAAAACTGATCCAGGGAAGC
>DATKSX010000209.1:0-4700 GCA_035531415.1 Chitinophagaceae bacterium | reverse complement strand
GAAGGGATGGTCCGCGTAATAATCCCGGTATAATTTTTTGGCCTCCCCAGCTTCCAGCCCGCAACGGAGGTAAGAAGTCACAAAGATGCCCCTGGTGAAGGAACCCCGGAAGGGAACAAAATGCACCGGACCTTCAAATCCCGGCTGGAGGCTGCCCAGGGTCCGGAGGACTTCCGGGATATGCTGGTGGGACAGGGCTTTGTAGGCATTGATGTTATTGGCCCTCCAGTTGAACTGGGTCGTGTCCTGCTGCTTCTGGCCCGCCCCGGTGGAACCGGTAATGCCACTTACATGAACCTCCCGGAGCAGGCCCGCCTTGGCGATTGGGAGCAGGCTCACTTCGATCGCAGTGGCAAAACAGCCTGGGTTGGCGATGTTGGAAGCTTTTCGGATCTCATCCCGCTGGAACTCCGGCAGACCATATACGAATTGCCGGTTACCGGCTTTTTCCCCGAGCCGGAAATCCTGGCTCAGGTCAATGATCTTTATGGATTCCGGGACCTCCATGGATTCCAGGAGCTTCCGGGATTCCCCATGGCCCAGGCAAAGCATCCACAGGCCTACATCCATGGAGTAGGTTCCGGTGAACTTCAGGTCCGTCTCCCCGAGCAGGTCTCCATGAACGGAATCTACCGGATCTCCCGCGTGGCTCCGGCTGTGGACGGCCACCAGCTCCACCCCCGGGTGGGTAAGCAGCAGGCGCAGCATTTCCCCTCCGGTATATCCGGCCCCTCCGATCACGGCCACCCGGATTTCAGGATTCATCTTCCGGGGATTTATTGAGCTCATGAACTTTTTGCCAGATCGACGTTTGCTGTCCGAAAATTTTAGAAAAGCCCCGGACATCCTGTCCGGTCCAGCCGGTGTTCATTTCCCCGTATTGGCCGAAACCGGCATTCATCAGATCGAATGGGGAGGAAATCCCGTTCACCCGGAACCGGTAGGGGAAAAGGGTCAGGAATACTTTTCCGGTAACCTGTTGCTGGGTGCTTTCCAGGAAGGCTTCCAGGTCACGCATGACGGGATCCAGGATCTGGCCTTCATGAAGCCAGTTGCCGTAGAACCGGGAGAGCTGGTCCTTCCAGCTGAGCTGCCATTTGGTGAGCACATGTTTTTCCAGGGCATGATGGGCTTTGATGATCACCAGGGGAGCGGCGGCCTCAAAACCTACCCTTCCCTTGATCCCGATGATGGTATCTCCGACATGGATGTCCCTTCCGATGCCGTAAGGGGCGGCCAGGTCCCGGACCCTCATGATCGCTGCAACCGAAGCGGAGTATTTTGTCCCGTTCACCTCCAGAAGTTCTCCCCGCTCAAAGCCCAGGGTAAGTTCCTCGGAACCGGTCCGGGTCACAGGGGTGGGAAAAGCGGAATCCGGTAGGAAATCCCGGGATCCCAGGGTCTCTTTGCCTCCGACCGAAGTTCCCCAAAGCCCTTTGTTCACAGAATATGAGGCTTTTTGGAAATTGAGCTCCACTCCTTTTTCCTTCAGGTAGGCAATTTCCTGTTCGCGGCTGAGCTTCAGGTCCCGGATCGGAGTGAGGATCTCCACCTCCGGAATGCAGATATGAAAGATCATGTCGAAACGGACCTGGTCATTTCCAGCGCCGGTGCTGCCATGGGCCACGGCATCCGCCCCGGCCTTGCGGACCTGCCCTGCTATGGCCATGGCCTGGGTCATCCTTTCCGCGCTTACGCTGAGCGGGTAGGTGTCATTTTTGAGCACATTGCCAAAAATGAGGAATCGGATGATCTGGTCATAATAGCTTTGGACCGCGTTTATGGTGGTATGGCTGGCTACGCCAAGCGAGCGTGCCCTTTTTTCGATCGCTTCCAGCTCTTCCGGGGAGAAACCGCCGGTGTCCACGAGCACCGAATGGACCTCGTAGTCCAGGTCCCTGGTGAGGTAGATCGCGCAGAAGGAGGTGTCCAGCCCTCCGCTGAAGCCCAATACCACTTTCCTTTTTTGGGCCATGTCAGAATAGGTTGAAGAAGAATTTCTTCCGGGTGGGCTGCTCCCCTCCGGCCTGCAGGGGTTCTTCTTTCCTGAGGAATGGTTTGAGCAGCACGAATTTCTTGTATCTCAGCCAGCGCTCGAAAAGTTTGAAATTGCCTGCGAATTGCCTGTGGCCTGCGGCAGGATGGCCGTTGGAAGCGGCAAGAGCCTCCCGGGCCGGTTCCTGGGCCTGAGCGGCCGGGTCATAGAGCATCGCGGTGCAGAAACAGTTCTCCCTGCCTTTGCTCATCAGGGTTTCGTAGTTCACGCAACTCTGGCAGCCTTTCCAAAACTGGTCGTCGGCGGTCAGCTCGGAATAGGTGACCGGTTTGTACCCCAGCTCGGAATTAATCTTCATCACTGCCAGGCCGGTCGTCAGGCCGAAGATCTTTGCCTCCGGGTATTTTTCCCGGGAAAGTTCAAAGATCTTTTTCTTGATCAGGGTGGCCACGCCATGCCCTCTGAAGGCCGGGGAAACGATCAGACCGGAATTGGCCACGAACTTGTTATGGCCCCAGGCCTCGATATAGCAGAAACCCACCCAGTCTCCCTGGTCGGTGATTGCGATCACCGCTTTGCCTTCCTCCATTTTCTGCTGGATGTACTCCGGGGTACGCCGGGCGATTCCCGTACCCCGGGCCAGGGCTGAAGAGGCCATCTCATCGGTGATGAGCGGGGCGTATTTTTTATCCTCCGGGGTGGCTACCCTGATTATAAAATTCGGAATCTGTTCCAATGGTCATCAATATGAATAAGGGAGAGAAGAAAGGGAAGGGACCTGCCGGACGTCATGCGCCTTTTAAGCCGGTAAGGTACCGGCCCGGGGTCCTATCAGATGCGGGGTCGTCGTAAAAGGAAGGTGAAGCCGTTGACCCTGAAGGAAAATACATCGGCCCGGAGGCTTGGATGAAAGAACCGCCTGATCATATGGCTGTTGCAGGATTTCAATTTCATTTCAGGTTTAAAGGTCTTATCCTTTCCAGGATAATCAAGAGCAAAGATAAATTAATTTTAATTTGAATGACTCAAAAAAATCCGGGGTCCGATAGCCTGCAATCCGGCCCCGGGGACTCAGGAGTCATAATGAAGCTTTCCTTCCCTGATTTTCGCAGGTGCGGTATAAGGATGTTCATCCGCCCTGCGGGGGGACAAAATATGGAGCACCTCCCAGCCGGAAAGCTTCAGGGCGTCACTGATCATGCTGCGGTGACAACGCCACCAGACCGCTTCAGCACACATGATGCAGGTTCTTTTCACCCGGGCAATGGACTGGAGCTGCGCCAA
Source organism: Chitinophagaceae bacterium (assembly GCA_035531415.1). Lineage (GTDB taxonomy): Bacteria > Bacteroidota > Bacteroidia > Chitinophagales > Chitinophagaceae > JANWKA01. The sequence continues at coordinate 1,420 of DATKSX010000209.1, read as the reverse complement.
ACCTTCTTCGAATTCCGGAGTTTGCATGTAATCCGCGTATCCCCGGAAAGAAGCGTTTTTCCAGCCTGTATTGACCGAATCCCTAGAGACCTTTCTGCGGCCTCCCAACAGGGGCAGGTGGACATATTCCATTCCTGCCTCCCGGAGGGCAGGAGCCAGGCGCTCCTGGTTGAAATGAGGATAGCGGGTGGATCCCGGCAGGCCCCGGACATCGGCCACCAGGGCGATCCGGAAAGCTTTAAGCCAATCCAGGAATTCCCCGATGGGGTGGGTGGAATGGCCGATAGTCCATATGGTGTTCAGGGGTTCCATCGGGTCAGGGCCGGGCCGGATCCCGGTAAACCTGGATTTCGCTGAGTACGGCCGGAGCTTCTGACCCGGTAATCCGGATTCTCAGGCGGCCCGTGGTTACCTCGGGAAAGATTAGGATCCGGATATGGCCGATGGTGGTCCCTGCGGCGATCGGGGTCCATTTCTTATCCTGCCAGGCCTCCACCGTAAAGGATCGCACGCGCTGTCCGAGGGGAAGGTATTCCATGAGCTCCAGGGTATTGAAGGCGGTATCCCGGGCCAGGTTCAGCAGGATCTCCGGATTTTTTTTATCCTTTCCGGCAGCCCAGTAGGTTCGGGGATTTCCATCGGTGAGGAATGCAGCGGAATAGGGGCCTGCCGTGGTGCTTGCGGTAACCCTGGAATCAATCGCGAGGTTATGGAGGAATGCGTTGATTCGGGCGTCCCGGAAAGCCATGAGCCTGGCGGAGTCCACCGGGGAGATCCTGCCCTCCCGGTTTGGAGGCACGTTGAGCAGGAGGTTGGAATTGCGGCCAACCGATTGTTCATAAATGTCCATAAGCTGGGCCACGGTTTTTACAAGGCTGTCCTGTTGCGGATGGTAGAACCATCCCGGTCGGATGGACACGTCGGTTTCCGACGGACGCCAGTACGGTCCGTACTCCACGCCGGTCCCCATCTGAGCGCCGGTCATCCGGGAATCGGACTGGAATCCGGAATCACGGCTCCAGGATGTCTCCGGGGCATAGCCTTGCTCATTGCCCACCCAGCGGATCCCGTCGGTATTGCTGAAATTGAAAATCACCGCCCGGGGCTGGTATTTTTTCACGGTGGAATCGAACAGCGCCCAATCATAAACCTGTTTCTTTCCATTCGGACCTTCCCCGTTTGCCCCGTCAAACCAGACTTCAAAGATGGGACCATAATGGGTCAGCACTTCCCGGAGCATTCCGGCAAAAACCTGGTTATAGGCAGGAGTACCGTAAGCGGGATGGTTGCGGTCCCAGGGGGAAATATAAATTCCCAGTTTCAGGCCGTATGTCCTGCAGGCATCGGAAAGGTCTTTCAGCACATCCCCCTGGCCGTTCCTCCAGGTTGAATAGGCCACGGTGTGTTTGCTGTATGCCGA
>DATKSX010000208.1:0-3282 GCA_035531415.1 Chitinophagaceae bacterium | reverse complement strand
TGAAAACAATTTCTGGGTGACCGCCCGGGGAAACCAGGACCTGATGGAAAAAATTCCGATCGAAGCGGACGAAATCGAACGCCTGATGAAGACCTCCATGTCCTCCACCTCATGAAGCAGCTTCCCAACCTGCTTACCCTGGGAAACCTGTGCTGCGGCTGCATCGCCCTGGTATGTATCCTGCAGGCTCCCGATTTTACCACCTTATATAATGGTCAGAGTTATATTGTGACCGCGCCTGAGCCGCTGGCCTGGGGCGGATTCTGGATTGCCATGGCCGCGGTATTTGATTTCCTGGACGGCCTGGCAGCCAGGGTCCTTGGGGCCCATTCCCCTCTGGGGAAGGACCTGGATTCCCTTTCCGACCTGGTCAGTTTCGGAGTGGCGCCGGGGATGATCCTGTATCAGTTGCTCAAGATTTCCTTTATCAGCCATTCCGGAGCGATCAATACCAGTGTCGCCGGCCTGCTGCCCGCACTGCTGGTCCCCAGCTTCTGCGCGGTCCGACTCGCCCGGTTTAACCAGGCCGGATCCGGGAAAGATTATTTTTCCGGCATCCCCGCGCCGGCAGCGGGATTACTGGTTGCTTCCTTTCCCCTGATCCTGTTGCGGGATGACCTCCATCTTTCCCCGGCCCTGGGCAATTTCTGGATCCTTTACGCCATCATCGCGGTGGATTGTTATTTCATGGTCTGCCGCCTGCCCATGATCAGCTTAAAGTTCAGGGACCTCAAATGGAGCGGGAACCAGCCCAGGTATTTTCTGATAGCCGGTGCAATCGCTGGTATCTTGTTGCTGGGATTTGCGGCCGTTCCTGCTGTCTATATTTTTTACATTATCCTATCTTTGATCTTCAAACCCTTGAGATCATGATGTTTACGATCCGGATCAACGTCATGCCCCTAAAGGAACTGCTGGATCCCCAGGGAAAGGCAGTCGCAGGGGGCCTTGAAAGGCTGGGCATCGCCCAGGTCCGGGAGGTAAGGATCGGCAAGCGCATGATCCTGAAAATCGAAGCTTCTGGTCCCCAGGAGGCCCGCCAGATCGCAGAACAGGCCTGTTCCAGGCTCCTGGCCAACCCCGTGATGGAATATTTTGAAATCGAGTTGGACTGACGGCCCCATCCATTTAAGATCCAGCCATGAAATTATTCCTGGTCCCCTCCCCCCTGGGAAACCTTCAGGACATTACCCTGAGGGCGATCTCCACCCTGAAGGAATGCGACCTGATCCTGGCTGAGGACACCCGGACTTCCGGGGTCCTTTTGCGTCATTTCGGGATCAGCCGGCCCATCACTCCTTACCACAGCCATAATGAACACCGGGTTACTGCCCACCTGGTCCAACAACTCAGGGGAGGGATGACCATGGCCCTGCTGACGGATGCGGGCACCCCGGGCGTTTCCGACCCGGGGTACCTGCTGGTCCGGGCCTGCATCCAGGCCGGCATCCCGGTAGAATGCCTTCCCGGCCCTTCCGCTTTCCTGCCTGCGCTGGCCGGGAGCGGCATCCCGATGAACCGGTTCTGCTTCGAGGGCTTCCTGCCGCTGAAAAAAGGCAGGGCCACCCTGTTGAAACAATTGGCCCTGGAAAGCCGCACCATGGTCTTTTATGAATCCCCGCTCCGGCTCCCCGCCACGCTCCGGGATTTCGAAGGATGCTTCGGACCGCAAAGGGCATGCTCGGTGGCCCGGGAACTCACCAAGGTCCACGAGGAACATGTGCGCGGAACGATCCGGGAGGTTCTGGACCATTTCACCAAAACAGGCGTCAGGGGAGAATGCGTGATCATCGTTGGGGGAAATCCGGAATGATCCGTGGAATTGCACAATATTTGCAGTGCATTGCGCATTATAAACCAAAAAGATCCATGAAAAAATCCATTCCCATTTTCCTGACCCTTGTGGCCCTTTCAGCGTTTATCTCCCGGGAAGCTTTCTCCCAGATCCGCCAGATCCCGGAACTGGTAAAACAATCTTTCAAGGCACAATACCCTAACGCGACGCATGTCGCCTATACGGATAAGCTGATCGAGGTGGATGTGAATTTCTCCGACAGCGGTTACCAGTGCAAAGCCCGTTATACCTCGAGGGGAGCCTGGGAAAATACCGACCGGGAGATCAAGATGGCCCAATTACCCCAGCAGGTGAAAGACGGGTTTGACAAAAGCAAATACGCATCGGATTGGACCGTGGATCAGGTATATGAAGTGGATATCCCCGATAACCTGATGGAATATGAGCTGGTGGTCGAAAAAAGCGCCATCGAGCATAAAAATCTGTTTTTCAGTGTCCAGGGAAGATTATTGAGTGATAACCTGAGCCTGTAGCGATTTATAGGCCTGGGGATGGGGAAAAATATCATATTATTTTCCTCAATTATTTTCCAAAATGGTAATATTGTCCCTGGAATACCCCGGCGTCTCCTGCTGTCCTGAGGGAGGAAGAGTACCGGGAAGAAGTGGCATGATGATTGAAATAACTCCCCGCGGAAGAAATTAATTTTGTTGCATCCGCTATTTCATTTCTATGGCCGATCTTTTGAATTTCAAATCTGACCAGCAGCGCACCCTTTTGGGTTTTATGTTCCTGCTCCAGAATGGAGAGTTACCCCAATGGCTCCCGGACTATAAAGAAAAAGACTTTGAGCAAAAGGTGGAAGAGGCCTTAATTTCCCAGGCTGCTTATTACCGAAAGCATTTCGCCGACCGGATCATCACCCATCCCAGGGCTTTGGAACGCTGGGCCAGCCTGTTCAGCGATGAATTCCGGATGCGGGTCCTGACAAGCCTGAATAATGCCCCCGGGAGAGGCATCCTGGTATTCAAAGCCATCCTTGAAAATAAACTCAGGATCTTCCTTGCCCCCGATTACCTGAAACACCGGTTTGACCTTTTGTTCTGGCAGACTGCCCTGCCCCATTTTTCCGGGTCCGAACCCCTGGACAAGAACAGTTTCTTCAGCAGCCTTGAAAAAGACCTGGAAACGTCCTGGTGGAAACAATGCGGCCCGGTCAGGGAAGAGTCCTATTCCAAAAGGCTTCAATTGCTCCGGAGCCTTGCTCCCACCCAAACTGCCTGATGCATCCGGTCTATTCCGGGTAGGCATCCCTGGACCTGGCTCCGCCCCTTGGTTGTATGCTGCATTATTTTGGAATTCCTGCCCCATTCCCTGCCTCCTGAAGGAGTTCAGGGAAGGATGATATAACTTAGCCCGCCAAACCAATCTCCCCACCATCCATGGCCAAAGGATCCAAATGGCTCCCAGCCCTTTTATCCTGTTTC
>DATKSX010000207.1:0-3172 GCA_035531415.1 Chitinophagaceae bacterium | reverse complement strand
CCAGGGGGAAAAGCTGGGGCTGAGCAAGGACTTTATTCTGAAATATTTCGATGCGGTGCACCTGGAATCCATTAACCGCCAGAACAGGGTGATGAATTCCTGATCCGATCCCCATGAAAAAGTTATCCTTTCGTTTTACCCATGGCGAAACCGCCTGTTATCTGGGGGAATCTTTTTCCAGGCTGGGAGACTATGCCGACCCGGCACATTCCGTGGTCGTACTGGACCATACCGTAAAGCGGATCCATGGATCCCTGCTGGAGGGATGGAAAACCATCCAGCTGCCCGAGGGGGAAGACCATAAGGACCTGGAAAGCCTCTGCCGGATCATCGAGGAACTGATCCGGCTTGGCGCCGACCGAAGGACTCTGCTGATCGGAGTGGGGGGAGGGGTGGTGACGGATACCGCAGGTTTCGCTGCCGCCATCTACCTTCGGGGCATCCCTTACGCGGCCGTTCCCACAACCCTGCTGGCCCAGGTGGACGCTTCCCTCGGCGGGAAGAACGGAATCAACTTCGGAAATTTCAAGAATATCCTGGGAACCACCCGCCAGCCGCAGTTCATCCTGTTCGATTATGACCTCCTTTCGACCCTGCCGCAACCCGAATGGAGGCATGCTTATGCTGAAATCATCAAGTATGGCTGTATCCTGGATGGCGGTCTTTTTGAGCTTCTCGAGCGTGAGGGTACCAGCGGAATCTTTCCGGATCCCGCCCTGGTTCCACAACTGGTAGAGCGCTGCGTGATGTTGAAAAGCGTTCTGGTGCAGCAGGATGAATTCGAGGACGGGCCCAGGAGGCTCCTGAACTTCGGACACACTCTGGGACATGCCCTGGAAAAGCTGTACCGGATCCCCCACGGCCAGGCGGTGAGCCTGGGTATGGTGGGGGCGGCATTCTTTTCCCGGAAACTGGCTGGCTTTCCCCACGAGTCCGAAAAAAGGCTCATCCGGATGCTGGAAAGTTATGGGTTGCCGGTACGGATGGATTTCGATACCGAAAAGGTGCTGGGACAATTTTCCATGGATAAAAAACGGCAATCGGACCAGATCCATTTCGTGCTGCTCCGGGAGATCGGAGAAGCCATAACCTTTCCATTGCCTTTGAAAGAACTGGGGCCGCTGCTTCAGGAACTGAAAGCGGCCAATCATTAAACATGGAACAAACCGTTCTTCCTTCCCAGCTTCGGGGCACCATCACCGCGAATCCTTCCAAAAGCGCCATGCAAAGGGCAGTTGCCGCTGCCCTGCTCAGCAAGGGCAAATCGGTGATTGGCAACCCGGGCCTGAGTCAGGATTGCCTTTCCGCACTGGAAGCCGCCCGCGCCCTGGGAGCGACTGTGGAGCAGTTGCCCGGCCAGGTGGTCATCCAAGGCAAGGGAATTGATCCGGTCACCGGCACCATCGATTGCGGGGAATCCGGGCTGGGCATCCGGATGTTCACCCCCATTGCCGCCCTGTCCTCCCGGCATTTGATAATCACCGGGAAAGGGAGCCTTGCGGGAAGGCCCATGGATCTTTTCGAGGAGTTGCTCCCTACCCTGGGGGTCCGCTGCAAAACCAACCACGGAAAATTACCCCTCGAAATCCAGGGTCCGCTGCAGCCCCGGGATATTGAGGTGGATGGATCCCTCAGTTCCCAGTTCCTGACGGGCCTGCTGATGGCCTACGGAGCAGTGGCTCGCGGCCATATTATTACCGTTAAGGACCTGCGAAGCAGACCCTATATTGCCCTTACCCTGCAACTGATGGCCCGTTTCGGGGTGGAGGTGGTTCACCAGGATTTCAAACGCTTTATTTTTCCCCGGGAGCCCCATTACCATCCCGCGGATTATACGGTGGAAGGGGATTGGAGCGGAGCGGCCTTCCTTCTTGCAGCAGGAGCCCTCTGCGGGGAAATCTCGGTCCGTCATCTGAACCCGGATTCCGCGCAATCGGACAAGGCTTTCCTGGAAGCGCTCAGGGAAGCAGGGGCCAAGGTCCGGATCAGCGGAACGGAGATTTCCGTATCCAGGGCAACCCTGGGTGCCTTCCGGTTCGACGCAACGGACTGCCCGGACCTTTTCCCTCCCCTGGTGGCCCTTGCAGCCAACTGCAAGGGGACCAGCAGGATTCTGGGAGTGGGGAGGCTCGCTCATAAGGAAAGTGACCGGGGAAGCGTGCTCCGGGAGGAATTTGCTAAATTGGGAATCCGGGTGGGTCTGGACGGGGATGAAATGGAGGTGACCGGCGGGCCCATCCAGGCAGGTACAGTTTCTTCCCATGGGGACCACCGAATCGCCATGGCCTTTGGCATTGGCGGACTTGTGGCGGAGGGACCGGTCACCATTAAGGAATCGGAGTCCGTGAATAAATCCTATCCGGAATTCTGGGACCATTTGAAAGAGCTTGGGGCCAATTTGGCCTAACGGAAATAACCGTTTCGATTATGAACAGTTTTGGAAGGCTGCTTCGGATTCATATTTTCGGGGAATCCCATGGGGAATGTGTCGCAGTGGGGATCGATGGATGTCCCCCAGGGCTTCCCCTGGTCCCGGAGGATTTTCAAAAAGATCTGGACAGGAGAAGACCCGGGGCTAAAGGAACCACTCCGCGCAAAGAAGATGATCTCCCGATCCTCATGACCGGAGTCTTCAACGGGTTGACCACGGGTGCTCCCATCCTCATCCGTTTCGATAACCAAAACACCAGGTCAGGGGATTACGACAAGATCAGGGCCATTCCCAGACCCGGTCATGCGGATTTCGTGGCGAGCCGGAAATTCGATGGGTTTGAGGATTACCGTGGAGGCGGCCATTTCAGCGGGAGGCTCACCGTTGGGCTAGTTGCCGCGGGAGTCATTGCCAAAAGGATATTGCAATCCCCCCATCCAAATGAAAATTCAGGGGCGGCCGGACCGATTTCGGTTCAGGCAGAATTGATTGAGGTGGGAGGGGAAAAGGATACCGCTGCCGGACTGCAGAAAGCCATTGACGCAAAAGATTCTGTGGGTGGGATCGTGGAGTGCCGAGTGGAAGGGTTGCCTGTGGGACTGGGAGAGCCTTTTTTCGATTCTGCAGAATCCCTGATCGCCCATGCCGCTTTTTCCATTCCAGCCATCAAGGGAATTGAATTCGGTGCCGGTTTCCAGGCAGCCAAAATGTTTGGATCGGAGCATAATGATGCCCTGATCG
>DATKSX010000206.1:0-6523 GCA_035531415.1 Chitinophagaceae bacterium | reverse complement strand
CGGGTCAGGTTGCGGAGCTTTGTAGGGTCCAGGCCGGAGATGAAGCCGTGAAGCAGGGGAAGTTCGGGGTCCAGGTCATAACGTTCCACATCCAGCATTCCCCGGTCGTTGGTGTCCATGATCACCGGGATGCGGTGGGATTTGGCGGCGATCCGGCTGAACACTTTCATGTCGATGCTGTCGCTTTCCTCCACGAGGATATCCACATTGCCTCCTTCGGTCAGGAACCGGTCCATATTGTCAAAATGCACCCCCTCGGGAAAGCATTTGATCCGGATAAAGGGATCGATCTCCAGAATGGACCGTTCTGCGAGGGCGGTCTTGGACAGGCCCAGCTCATGCACGCCGGCACGGAGCCGGTTCAGGTTGCCCAGATCCAGGGTGTCAAAATCGGCGATCCGGAGCTCCCCGCAGATCCGTTCCATGGCCAGGGCAATGGCGATGGTCTGGCCCACCGAAAGCCCGATGATGGCGATTTTCCGGGTGCTGAGCAGATCCCGTTCGGCGCGGGTGATCTTGAACAGGTTGCGGCAGGTTCTCAGCTCAATGAACTCCTCTTCATCCAAGAGGTGAACCAACTGGCGCAACCAGGGATAATACACCCAGACTCCGTACTCCTGCTCGTTCCTGCCTCCCAGGATTTTCCGGATGGCTTCCTGAGTTTCCTCTTCGTTCAGGGACCGGTCCGCAAAACGGTTTTTGACCAGTTCGCCGAGCTGGCGCCGGATCTGGTCCCGTACTACGATATGGGGTTCCGAGCGCATCAGTTCCTCCAGCCGGTCGCAGTCTCCGGAGGAGGAAAGTCGGAAGAAAAGGAGGGTGGATGGGGTATTTTCTACAATGCCGGCTTCTGAATCCTCATATAGTGTCCGAAAAACATGGTGGGTTGTCATGAAAAGAGGTGATATGCTCCGGGTCGATGGGAATTCAAAAGACAATCTGGCTGGAAATATGCTGATTTTAGCGGTAAGTTAGAAATTTTGTTTAATATTTATATATAAATGTCATAATTTTGCCTCAACTAGTTTCAACTCATGCTGGATTGGATGGAGGAAACTGCCAAAATTACAGTCTTGTATGTGGATGATGAGGTGAATAACCTGAACTCCTTCAAGGCTTCTTTCAGACGGGTGTTCAGGGTTCTCACTGCGGATTCTGCCGCTGCGGCAAAAAAACTGCTTTCCGAAAACGAGGTTCACGTGATCGTGTCCGACCAGCGAATGCCGGACATGACCGGGATTCAGTTTCTGGAATCCATCATCAGCGATCATCCAGACCCGATCCGCATGCTGCTCACCGGGTACGCGGACATCAACGCCGTCATTGACGCCATCAACAAGGGCCAGATTTACAAATATTTTTCCAAGCCCTGGAACGAGGAGGAACTGAAAATCAATATTGAAAAGGCCTATGAGATTTACCGGCTCAAGAAGGACAACGAGGATCTCACCGAGAAACTGGTGGATGCCAACGAAAAAATGGAATTCCTCCTGCGCCAGAAGCTACTTTCCTGATCTTTCCGCCTCCCCGGCCTTACCCCCCTGTTTTTACCCCCGAATGCCTTAAACTTGCACGCAGGACAAATCCATTTTCATGAATGCCTGGGCAGATTATCAGCAAAAGCACCGCGACCGGTTCCTCCAGGAACTCCTGGATCTGTTGCGCATCCCGTCCGTTAGCGCCGATTCCGGCCATAAGGCCGATATGCTCCGCTGCGCCGAAGCGGTCCGGTCCAGGCTGCTGGAAGCGGGCCTGGACCATGCGGAGATCTGTCCCACCGAAGGACACCCGGTCGTTTATGGGGAGAAGATCACCGATCCTTCCGCACCCACCATCCTGGTATACGGCCATTATGATGTCCAGCCCCCTGACCCGCTGGAACTCTGGCATACCGCCCCTTTCGAGCCGGTGGTCCGGGAGGGAAAGATTTACGCCCGGGGATCCAGCGATGACAAGGGACAGATGTTCATGCATGTCAAGGCGGTGGAGACCCTGGTCCGGACCACGGGCCTGCCCTGCAATGTGAAGTTCATGATCGAGGGAGAGGAGGAGGTGGGATCCGACCATCTCGGTATCTTCCTGAAGGAAAGAAAGCAATCGCTTCAAGCCGATATCGTCCTGATCTCCGATACCAGCATGATCAGCATGGAACATCCTTCGATCGAAGTGGGCCTTCGGGGACTTGCCTATATGGAAGTGGAGGTCACTGGTCCTTCCCGGGACCTCCATAGCGGAGTTTACGGAGGAGCCGTGGCCAATCCCGCCACGATGCTCTGCGGGATGATCGCTTCCCTTCATGATCAGGACAACCATGTTACTATCCCCGGATTTTACGAGGGGGTGGAAGAGCTCAGCGCCACCCAGAGAAAGGAGCTCAACCAGGCACCGTTCGTCGAAAAGGAATACCGGGAGGATCTCGGCGTGACCACCCTCTGGGGGGAGAAGGGGTATACCACCCTGGAAAGGACGGGCATCCGGCCTACCCTGGAAGTGAACGGGATCTGGGGCGGCTATACCGGGGAAGGGTCCAAGACGGTGATCCCGGCAGTTGCCCATGCCAAAATTTCCATGCGCCTGGTCCCGGGACAGAACAGCAAAAAGATCGCCCGCCTGTTCACCGACCACCTGCAGCGGATTGCTCCCGCAGGGGTCCAGGTGAAAGTCACCGAACTCCACGGCGGTGAGCCCGTGGTCACCCCCCTGGACAGTCCGGGATACCTGGCTGCCCGCAGGGCCATTGAGGCTGTTTTCGGAAAAGCCCCCATCCCGACGCGGGGCGGGGGAAGCATCCCCATCGTCGCCCTGTTCCGGGAAGTGCTGGGGATCGATTCCGTGCTGATGGGATTCGGACTGGACAGCGACAACCTCCATTCCCCCAATGAAAAGTTCGGTCTGGACTGCTTCGAAAAGGGCATCGCCACCATTCCTTATTTCCACCAGTATTTCGCGGAGCTGATGCGGGCTAAATGAGTCGCCCGCCCCGGGATCCTCCTCCGGGACGGTGGCCCGGCCTGCTGCAGACCAACTGTGAGGGCTCCTGCTTAACTTCGCAGCTTATTCTGATCTGATGTCTAAAGACAATGACCTGCTGAGTGGCAGCTTCCTGGTAAAAGTAGCAGAACAGTTCGGGTCCCCGGTTTATGTGTACCATGCCGAGAAGATCCGCCGCCAGTATGAAAAGCTTCAGGATGCCTTCCACCAGACCCGGGTCCGGTTCTTCTATGCCTGCAAGGCCCTGACCAACATCAATATTCTGCGGTACATGCTGGAGCTGGGTTGCGGCCTGGACACGGTATCCATTCAGGAAGTCTCCCTGGGCCTGATGGCCGGGTTCCGGCCGGACCAGATCCTGTTCACCCCGAACTGTGTTGCCCTGGACGAAATCATCGCCGCCAAAGACCTCGGGGTGCGGATCAATATCGACAACATATCCGTGCTGGAACAATTCGGAAACCGGTTCGCAGACAGTTATCCCATCAGCATCCGGCTCAATCCCCATATCATGGCCGGGGGCAATTTCAAGATCTCCACCGGACACGTGGACAGCAAGTTCGGGATTTCCATCCACCAGATGCGCCATATCGAGCGGGTGGTCCGGTCCACCGGCCTGAAGGTCCATGGCCTCCATATGCATACCGGTTCGGAGATCAAGGATATTGAGGTCTTTCTCAAGGGGGTGGAGATCCTCTATGAGTTCGTGGACCGTTTTCCCGACCTGGAATTCCTGGACCTGGGGAGCGGCTTCAAGGTCGCCTACCAGCAAGGTGAAGCCGAAACCGATGTGACCGAGCTGGGTAAAAAAATCAGCGCCAGCTTCAATGCATTCGCCTCCCATTATCCCAGGCCCCTGGAGCTCTGGTTCGAGCCGGGAAAATACCTGGTCAGCCAGGCGGGGTATTTCATCGTAAAGGCCAACGTGATCAAGCAAACCACCGCCACCGTTTTCGCCGGAGTGAATTCAGGGTTCAACCACCTGCTGCGCCCCATGTTCTATGATTCTTTCCACCTGATCCGCAATATTTCCAATCCCCACGGCCCCGAGCGGATATACACCGTGGTAGGCAATATCTGCGAAACGGACACCTTCGGATGGGACCGCAAGATCAGCGAGGTGCGGGAGGGGGATTACCTGGTATTCTATAACGCGGGGGCATATGGTTTTGAGATGTCCTCCAATTTCAATTCCCGGCTCAGGCCGGCCGAAGTGATGGTGCAGGATGGAACGGCGCGGCTGATCCGGGAGCCCGATACCCTGGCAGATCTGCTCAAACACCAGGTGCTTCCTGCCGACCTCCGGGAAAAAAGACTTCAAACCGACCTCAAATAAACAGACCATGAAACCGGTATACCGCCTCCTGCTTGGGGCAGGCCTGTTGCTTTTCCTCAGCCGGTCCTCCTTTTCCCAGGAAAGGGACAGCCTGTACCATCCTTTCGCCCCCGCCCGGGCCGATATCGCGGCCGCGGTGAAGACCGCCCGGACCACGCACCGCCATGTCCTGATCCAGGTGGGGGGCAACTGGTGTTCCTGGTGCCTGCTGCTCCAGCATTTCTGGACCAGCGACCCCATACTGGACTCTGTCCTGAAGGCGGATTATGTATTGTATCACCTCAATTACAGTAAGGAGAACGAAAACCTTCCCCTGCTGGCCCAATATGGATTTCCCCAACGGTTCGGATTTCCGGTGCTCCTGGTCCTGGATGGTAAGGGCCGGTTGATTCATACCCAGAATACCGGATTGCTGGAACAGGGCAGGGGATATAACCGGGAAAAGGTCCTGGAGACCCTGGAACAGTGGTCCCCTGAAGCGATTGACCCGGCCACCTACCGGGAAAAATAAAAACTCTTAGACCATCCACCAGTCCAGCAACCGGGTCAGGAACTGGTTTGCCGCGGGAGCATGTATGGCTCCTGCAACCAGGGATTCCGGGCCCTGGACCCAGGGTCCATCCTTTTCTTTCTCCAGTTCGACGGCCCCGTGACGGACCATCTCCCCGATATCCGCAACGGTGATCTCCGGATGGAACTGGATCCCGATCACCGTTTTCCCCACGCTGAAGAGTTGTTGGAAGCAGGCCCCGGATTGAACATGATGGACCGCTCCAGGCGGGAGATCAAAGGTATCCCCGTGCCAATGGAAGACCGTGGGGCGGGTGGAAAAAAATTCCGAAAGGGCCGAAGGCCCTGCAGGGCCTGGGGCTGGAAAAACCGGGAACCAGCCGATCTCCTTTTGCGCCCCGGGGTAAACCTTTCCGCCCAGGGCTGCTGCGATGAGCTGGGCTCCGAGGCAGATCCCAAGAACCTTTTGTCCCCGCTCCACCATTTCCCTGATCCATTGCTTCTCCCGGGCCAGCCAGGGGTAACCGGAATCCTCGTATGCTCCCATCGGCCCTCCCATCAGCAGGAGCAGATCCGTATCCCGGAGGTCCCCGGGATCCTCCCCCTCCCAGATCCGGATCCGGGAAAGTCGGTGCGGAGCGGCCCAGTTCAACATACAACCCGGGCCCTCAAAAGGGGCGTGTTCAATACAGGTGATCTTCAGCTTCTGCATGGGGGAAGGAAGGGCGATAAAGCTCCGGATAAAGATAGGGATTCGGAAAGTTTTCCGGGGTCAGGTCCCCGGATGCGGAGCCCCTGTCAGTTGACGGTACTCGGATGGGGTGAGGATCTGCCGGTACGCGCTGTCCAGCCTCCGGGTCGCGGCCTTTTTCATCGCATCGGCGCCCGGTATTGCGGGGTTGTCCTGGACTGGTTTGAGGCGCCGGAGCAATACCAGGTTCGCTTGCCGGATGCCGGCGGTCTGGGTGGGGGTAAGACGGAGTTTTGCTGTAAGCAGCCGGGCCGTCCTTTCGGCTTTTTGTTGAAGGGAATGGTAGCTGTCCTTCATTCCGCTGTTCTGGGACCAGGCCGGCCGGCCCTGAAAGAGGGCCAGCAGGATCGCGCAGACTACGAACATCCGGTACCGGTTAAGGGGCAGGGTTCTGTCCATCGGGATTGGCGGGGGGGTTAAAGGATTGCGCGGCCAGGATGCGATCCCTCCGGCGGGTCCGGTAGGCCTTCAGTTTTTCCTTCTGGCGGATCTCCATATCGTTCCAATGCTTGTACTGGTGCGCGTCCAGGATTTGCCGGTAACCCTCATCCCGCTGCTGGCGGATACTCTTGAGCTTTTCCATCTGGGAAGACTTTTCCTGCCGGGTTTCAGCCCGGAGGCCATCGAGCTGTTTGCCGTAAAGCTGGTTCACGGTATATATCCGGCGGGACTGTTCGGGACTCAGGTGAAGGACCCTGATTTGGCGGGTGGTCAGGCGGGCTGCTTTTTTTTCGGCGCTCCAGTGGGGAGCCTTGTTGGGGGACACCACCTGCATGGCCTGAATTGGCCCGGTGCAGGCAAGCACCAATAGCAGGGCGGGAAAGGTTTTTCGGAACATGGTTTCCAGGTTAATCCATTGGTCCATATGGCGGCAATGGGAAAAGGTTTGGGGGCCTGAGGTCCGGGTTCTGATCCTCCCGGTTGGTAAAGTTAGC
>DATKSX010000205.1:0-3684 GCA_035531415.1 Chitinophagaceae bacterium | reverse complement strand
CGGTGATCCGCTCCTGGGATACAATCCGGATTCTCTCCCGGTCCCGCTCCATGGCCTTCCAGGTATCCTCATGGATACGGAACCCCAATTGGGCCGCAAACCGTGCGGCACGCAGCATCCGCAGGGGATCATCCTGGAAAGCTTTCCCCGGATCCAGGGGAGTCCGGATCACTCCTGCATCCAGATCTTTCATGCCGCCAAACCGGTCCAGAATGCTGAAATCCGAATCCGCTCCCAACTTCACTGCCAGGGTGTTGATCGTAAAATCCCTGCGGTCCATATCCTCCTCCAGGGTGCCGGCAAGGACTTCCGGCTTCCGGGATCCCGGGTTGTAACTTTCTTTCCGGGCTCCAACAAATTCGATATCCAGGCCCGGGGTCCGGACCTGGGCAGTTCCGAAATTCCTAAAGACATTCAGATCATACCCGGAACCAAACTGGGCAGCCACCTTTTCAGCCAACAGGATCCCATCCCCAAGGCATACGATGTCCATATCCTTGCTGGGCCTTCCCAAAAGGCGGTCTCTGACGAAACCTCCAACCAGGAAAACAGGCTGGCCCAGGGCATCGGCAACACCGGCTATGAGCCGGAGCAATTCTCGTTCCTTCTGGGTGAAAATCAGGGCCATGGAAATCTGATCAGGCGCAAAAATAGCAGAATTTTTGCTGCGGGCCGAAGGGGTCAGGGCCGGATGACCTGAAGGGTTCCGGAAGGGTCAAAACGGACCATGGTGGAGGGCCTTGATTGGCCGGTCTGCCCCCTGCGGTAGCAAACCCGGTAATCGACCCCCCGGATAATTTCCGGGCGGATATCAGAAAAATCGGAGGGGGTGGATTTTCCGCTGGGGTTTGCCGAGGTCGAAACGATCGGCTTCCCCATTCCCAGGACCAGGGCCTCGCAAAAAGGGTCCCGGACCAACCGGATGGCGATGGACCCATCCGCTGCGATCAAATTTACCGGGAGGTTCCGGGCCCCTTCATAAATCACGGTAAGCGGGCCGGAAGCCTGGAGTACATAATCCCGAATCTGGGGTGGGATCTCCTGGACATATTTTTCAATCTGGCTGAATTCGGCCACCAGAATGATCAGGCTTTTGCCGGGCTCCCTTGCTTTGAGGTAATTCACCCGGGCCACCGCACTTCGGTTGGTCGCGTCGCATCCGATCCCCCAGATGGTGTCAGTGGGATAAAGGATCAATCCCCCCTTTTCCAGCACCTTCAGGCACTCGGCGAGATCTTTTTCAAATGTTTCCATAAATTTTTTTATACCCTGGTTTGATCCAGGGAATGATAAACCTTCATCAGGTTTTCTGCGGCAATTGCAGGGCTGAATTTCCGGGCCTGCCTGAGGCCTTCCTCTTTCATTCTGGACCGGAGCCCCTCATCGGAGCAAACCTGCCAGATGGCTTCAGCCAAATCCTGAACCCTTCCAGGATCCACATAAAGGGCCGCCTCTCCTGCAGTCTCCGAAAAACAGGATCCCGTGGAAGTGATCACCGGAAGGCGGCTCCAGAGGGCTTCCAAAATCGGAATCCCGAAACCCTCGAAAACCGAGGGGTAGACCAGGGCGATGGCCCCCTGGTAGAGGGCAGGGAAATCCCGGAGGTCCGGTCCGGTCCCCTGGCTGAGCCAGAGGATCCGGTCCTGCATCCCATGGGTGGACAAAAAATCAATTACCTCCTTGCGGTAGGACCTTCCCTGGCCAATTACGGCCAGAGGGAGTTTCAGGCTTCCTTCCAGATGGCGCAGGGCCCTGCAAAGGCCCAGGAGGTTCTTCCTCCGGATAACACTGCCCACATAAAGGAGGTACCGGGAAGGAAGGCCATACTTCACGCGGACCCTTTCCAGGTCACCCGGAGGGCAAACCTGTTCAAAGCGCGGATTGATGGATTGGTACACGACCACCACTTTTTCCGGAGATATCCCGTAAAAATCCAGGATATCCTGGCGGGTCTGGTTGCTGACGGCAATGGTCCGGTCCGCATGGGTGCATGCATAACGGAATTTTTTCCGGTACACCAGGACATCCGCCCGGGAATACTGATCCGGGAACCGTTCATGGATCAGGTCATGGATGGTGACCACGGATTTTATTCCGGTCCGCCGGATGCCCAGGGGGATTTCGTGACTTAACCCGTGGTACAGGCCAATCTGCATCCGCTTCATATCCCGGAGTACCCACCGGGATCTCCAAAAGGCTGGTAATCGCTTGGCGGCAAATGAATGAGGGGTTTCGGAGTGGACCTGGCCATCACCCGGAAGTTCAAAACGATCCGTGATGGAGGGAGTGAACAGGAAATATTCATTCCCGGGATAATAGGTGGCCAGGGCCCGGATCAGGTTGCGGCTATAATGCCCCAGCCCGGTCCCATTATGGTAGGCCCTTTTTGCGTCAAATCCGATTTTCATCCTCTGTGAATAGGTCAAAAGTACGCCCTGGACCCGGATTACCCATCCCGGGAAAAACCTGAAAAGGATTATGTTTGCAAAAACCCAAAAAAACAGGATGGAAATCAGGGCAAAGATCGAGCAGGCCTGGGAGAACCGGGACTTGCTCCGGCAACCAGAATATAGCCGGGCCGTGGAACAACTCATGGAAGGACTGGACCGGGGAGAACTGAGGACCGCCTCACCTGGGGCATCCGGCTGGACCGTCAACGAATGGGTCAAGAAAGGCATCCTGCTATATTTCGGGATCAGAAAGACAGAGACCATCGAACTTCCTCCATTCGAGTTTTATGACAAGATGAAATTGAAAACGGGATATGCCGCTCTTGGGGTCCGGGTCGTTCCCCATGCTGTGGCCCGATATGGTTCATTTATCGGAAAAAACTCGATCCTGATGCCCTCTTACGTAAATATCGGGGCCTATATCGGGGAAGGCACCATGGTGGACACCTGGGCCACGGTGGGATCCTGCGCCCAGATCGGTTCCCAGGTACACCTCAGTGGCGGAGTCGGAATCGGCGGGGTCCTGGAACCGCTCCAGGCCAGCCCGGTGATTATTGAGGATAATTGCTTCATTGGATCCCGGGCCATTGTGGTGGAAGGGGTCCTGGTTGAAAAGGAAGCCGTCCTGGGAGCAAATGTTGTGCTCACCAAATCCACCCGGATCATTGACGTGAGCCAGCCGGAGCCCAGGGAATATAAGGGGCGCATTCCTGCCCGCAGCGTGGTGATTCCGGGGACCGCTCCCAAAATGTTTCCTGCCGGGGAATACCAGGTTGCCTGCGCCCTGATCATTGGAACCCGAAAGCCTTCGACCGACCTGAAAACCTCCCTGAATGAAGCCCTGAGGGAATTCAATGTATCCGTATAGCGGAAACCGGGATAATCTTTACATTTGCCTGCTACAAAAATCCTGAATGCCCAGGTGGCGAAATTGGTAGACGCACTGTGTTCAGGTCGCAGCGCCGGTAACGGTGTGCTGGTTCGAATCCAGTCCTGGGCACGTTTCACAATAAGAGGAATATTTTTGATTTATAAGTCAATTTTATTCCGCTTTTACATTTTATAAATATTTAATATTTACCGTGATTGGGGACTTTCTCGATGGTTTTGTCCTACCATTGTCTTACGAATGTCCCACTGTTGTCCTAGGAAATGACAATGGTAATAGTCAAATAATTTTCAAATTTGCGTCATGACAGATACCGCTTATCAAATTGTAAAGAAGGCTCTGCTT
>DATKSX010000204.1:0-3129 GCA_035531415.1 Chitinophagaceae bacterium | reverse complement strand
AACCGGCCAGCCATTTGGGCTGGTCGTTGAACCGCTTCAGGTCGAGATCGTCCAGGATCCGTATCATTCCGTATCCCCCCCTGCCGAACAGGATAGCCCGCACTTGGGGATCGTCCAGCAGGAGCTGCAGGTCTTCTCTTCGTTGGTCATCGGGTGCGGAGAAATTGTTCCAGGAAGTGCCCACAGTTTTTCCCATACGCACCCGGAACCCCCAGCTTTCCAGGACCCTGGCCGCGAATTGGGCGGCCTCGATTTCCATCTTGCTGGAAGCGCAGGTGATACCGACGAGATCACCAGGCTTGAGATAAGGAGGGATTTTGGTCATTGTGACGGCCTTTGATTAAATTTGCGAACTGCCTCGGGGAGCGCTTCGCGGACCGTTCCGGAAAGTTAGCTTTCGACAATATAGCACTTGAATCCCAGATGACAAATTTCAGCCGATACCTGGTCACAGCCGCATTGCCCTATGCCAACGGTCCGGTACATATCGGCCACCTGGCTGGCTGCTACCTGCCCGCTGACATTTATGTACGATGGCTCCGGGCCAGGAAGATCGATGTGAAATTCATCTGCGGGACGGACGAGCACGGGGTGCCCATTACGATCAAGGCCATGAACGAAGGGGTGAGCCCGCAGAAGATCGTGGACCAATACCACGAAGATATCCGCGCGAGCTTTGAAGGGATGGGGATCTCCTTCGATATTTTTTCCCGCACCACCAATCCGGTCCACCAGGAGACCGCCCGGGCCTTCTTCCTCAAATTGTACGAGGATGGAAAATTTCAGGAACAGGAAACCGAACAATTCTTCGATGAGGAAAAGGGAATCTTCCTGGCAGACCGCTATATCGTGGGGACCTGTCCGGTTTGCGGATACGAGAAGGCCTATGGGGACCAGTGCGAGCGTTGCGGTAGCTCCCTGAGCCCGGACGACCTGATCCATCCCCGGTCCGCCCTGAGTCAGGCGGTCCCGGTGAAGAAAAAAACCAAACATTGGTACATGCCGCTCCAGGATTATGAGCCCTGGCTGCGGTCCTGGCTTCTGGAAGGGCACCAGGAATGGAAACCCAACGTGTATGGCCAGTGTAAAAGCTGGCTGGACCAGGGCCTGCATTCCCGGGCCATGACCCGGGACAGCAACTGGGGCGTGAAGGTTCCCCTGCCCGGGGCGGAAGGAAAGGTGCTTTATGTCTGGTTCGATGCCCCCATCGGTTATATCTCGGCAACCCAGGAGCTCACCCCCGACTGGGAGCGCTACTGGAAAAGCGAAGACACCCGCCTGATCCATTTTATCGGGAAGGACAATATTGTTTTCCACTGCATCATTTTTCCTGCCATGCTCAAGGCCCATGGCGGGTATGTCCTTCCGGACAACGTGCCGGCCAACGAGTTCCTGAACATCGAGGGAGAAAAGGTGAGCACTTCGCGCAACTGGGCGGTGTGGGTGAAGGATTATCTTAAGGATTTCGAAGGCCAGCAGGATGTGCTCCGCTATGTCCTTTGCAGCACCGCGCCGGAAACCAAGGATAACGATTTCACCTGGAAGGATTTCCAGGACCGCAATAACGGGGAGTTGGTCGCCACTCTGGGCAATTTCGTGAATCGGACCATGGTCCTGATGCATAAGCTTTGTTCCGGGAAAGTCCCTCCATTTCATGAACCCCTGACGGATGAACTGGACCGGAAGCTGGTGGCTTCCTTTCCCGCATACCGGCAAAAGGTGGAGGGCCACCTGGAGCAGTTCCATTTCAGGGACGCCCTTTCCTCCGTGATGGAGCTGGCCCGGGATGGCAATAAATACCTTCAGCAAAAGGAGCCCTGGATCCTGGCCAAGACCCCCGGGGCCCAGGTGGATCACCAGCTGGAAATTGATAATTGCATCCATGTCTGCCTGCAGTTGGCCGCAAACCTGGCTATCCTGATCAATCCCTTTCTCCCTTTTACGGCACGGAAAATATGCCACATGATGAAGGTGACCGACCGGATGCTGGAATGGGAAAATGCGGGAAAGTCCCGGCTGCTCAGTGTGGGATATTCCCTCCGCCCTCCTGAACTCCTTTTCCGGAAAGTGGAAGATGAAGAAGTGGCCGCCCAGCTGGCCCGGCTCCATTCCGGAAAACCTGCAGCCCACCCCTCCCCGGAACTAAAAAAAACCTTACCCATGGAAGATACCACCCCGGCAATGCCGGCAGCCTCCCCGGAGCCCTCCAAGCCGCTGATCCAGTTTGAAGATTTCGCGAAGCTGGACCTCAGGATCGGTACGATCACTGCGGCCAGCAAGCTGGAAAATGCCGACAAACTGCTGCAGCTCACCGTAGATATCGGGCCGGAAAAGCGGACCGTGCTTTCCGGAATCGCCATCCAATACAAACCAGAGGACCTGGTGGGCAGGCAGGTGACCCTGGTGGCCAACCTCGCCCCAAGGAAAATGAGGGGAGTGGAAAGCCAGGGCATGGTCCTGATGGCCCATGATTCCAATGGAAAACTGGTCTTTCTGTCCCCCACCGAACCGGTCCGGGAGGGAAGCCCGGTCAGCTGACCCTGAATCCATCGTAACCGTTCTCCAGGCAATGGGGCTGCATATGAAAAGGACAATCCAAAAAGTCGCCGTATTGGGCTCCGGGGTGATGGGCTCCCGGATCGCCTGCCATTTTGCAGGCGTTGGGCTTCAGGTCCTCCTGCTGGACCGGGTACCGGACCAGCTCAGCGAGGAAGAAAAGAAAATGGGACTTTCCCAGGAAAGCCCGGCCTTCCGCAACCGGATCGTCCAGGAGTCGCTGAAAGCCGCGGTTGCTTCCAACCCATCCCCTCTTTATGAGAAGGCCGCCCTGCAGCGGATCCGGACGGGGAATTTCACCGATCAGCTGAAGGATGCCGGCAACTTCGATTGGGTAATCGAAGCGGTCGTCGAAAATCTGGAAATCAAAAGGAAGCTTTACACGGAACTGGAAAAGTTCCTGAAGCCCGGGACCCTGGTCACCACCAATACTTCAGGGATTCCGATCCACCTGCTGGCCGAAGGAAGGTCCATGGATTTTCAAAAAAACTTCTGCGGCACTCATTTTTTCAACCCGCCCCGGTACCTGAGGCTGCTGGAAATCATTCCCGGTCCGGCCACCGATCCTGCGGT
>DATKSX010000203.1:0-2983 GCA_035531415.1 Chitinophagaceae bacterium | reverse complement strand
CCATTGTGGCCTATGTCAATGCAAATCCTTCCTCGGTGATCGGAGCCTGGGCCGTTACCCGGAACTTCCTCTATGAACCGGACGCGAACCTTCTTTCCACTTTGTTTCAGTCCATGGATTCTTCCGTTAAGCAGACCAGCTACGGGAAACTGATCGACACCACCATGCAGATCGCCCGCGAGCTGGAGATCGGAAAAGTCGCCCCGGATTTTACCCAGAACGATCCCCAGGGCAAACCGATCAGCCTTTCCTCCCTCCGGGGGAAATATGTGCTCATCGATTTCTGGGCCAGCTGGTGCGGTCCCTGCCGCGCGGAAAACCCAAATGTGGTTAAGGCTTACAACCAGAATAAGGATAAAGGCTTCACCATCCTGGGAGTTTCCCTCGACAAAAAGAAAGAACCCTGGATTAAAGCCATCCAGGACGACCACTTGGACTGGAACCAGGTCTCCGACCTCAATTTCTGGAACAATCAGGTGGCCAAACAATACGGGATCCGGGCGATCCCTTCCAACTTCCTGCTCGATAAGGACGGGAAGATCCTGTACCGGAACCTGAGAGGGAAAAAGCTGGACCTTGCCCTTTCCGGAATTTTTAAGTAATCCAAAATAAATTCAATGAACAGGAAATTATTGATCGGGATCGCAGGGACCCTGCTGCTGGGTGCCTGCCACCACCGGCCCACCAACGGGTACTCTATCACGGGCAACCTGACCGGGTTCAGGGGAAAGCTATTGGTTCTTGCCTACCAGAAGCCGGACGGTTTTCCGTCCCTGGACACCTTCCCGGTGAACAATGGTCATTTCACCCTTTCGGATACCGTGGGAAGCCCCATCTTCGCCCAGATCGCCACGTTGGATAAATCCGTCGGATTGCCTCTTTTCCTGGAACGGGGGGATATCCGGATCACTGGTAATCTGGACTCCCTGGATGCGATTGCTACGGGAACCCCGAATAATGATGCCCTACAGGAACTGCTCACCCAGGAAAAGCCGGTGATGATGCAAATGAAAGCGTTCCAATCAGTATACTCCGAGGCCCAGGCACAGAACGACACCGTTAAAGAGGCGGATCTGCAACTGCAATATGAAGGACTGAGTAATCAGCTCGACACCCTGATGACCACCTTCATCTCCACCCACCCAAAAGTTATCCTGAGCGCCATGCTGCTCAAGGACATGGCTTCATCGATAGATCCTGAGGTGCTGGCACAGGATTATGCCGCCCTGGATTCCGGGGTGAAGCAAAGTGATGAGGGAAAGTCCCTCGGGGCTGAAGTAGCCGTCCTCAACAAAGTCACTACCGGTGAGGTGGCTCCGGATTTCACCCAGAGCGATGTTCATGGAAACCCGGTGAACCTGTCCCAGTTCAGGGGAAAATATGTGCTGCTGGATTTCTGGGCCAGCTGGTGCGGGCCCTGCAGGAAGGAAAACCCCAATGTGGTCAAGGCGTTCCAGGCCTATAAGAACAAGAATTTCACGATCGTGGGCGTTTCCCTGGATGAAGACCGGAACGCGTGGATCAAGGCGATCCAGGAAGACCACCTGGACTGGAATCAGGTTTCCGACCTCAAATATTGGGACAATGCCGCGGCAAAATTGTATGGGGTGCAAGCCATCCCGGCCAATTTCCTGCTGGATACCAGCGGCAGGATCATCGCCCGCAACCTGAGAGGGGATGATCTGGATAAGAAACTGGCTGAAGTGCTTAAATGATCTCTTTTACCTAAAAATTCAGGCACGACTATGGACCTTAAAAAAACCGCCTGGATCCTGTTGTTATGGATTCCCCCGGCCCTTTTTGGCCAGGGGGTTAGGGCTCCTTCGTCCTGTACCGTTTCAGGGACCATCCGGGATGCCGACGGCAGGAAGATCTACCTGGTCAGCAGCCTCCAGGTGCTGGCAAAGGATTCTGTCCTGATCCGCGATGGGAAATTCAGGTTCACCATGCCGGGAGACACCACGCTCTATGCCCTGATGTTGCAAGGCACTTCCACTCCATTCTTGTTCATTTCAATTCCCGGATACCTGCATATTGCTGAGACTTCGGCCTCCTTCCCAATCGGGGAAGTCCGGGGCCAGCGCGACAATGAGGCCATGCAGGAATACCAGAAGGATTTCAAGGGACTTTCGGATGAGGCAGTGCAGCTCAATAACGAATCCAGGGGAATTTCCCAGGCGGATACTGTTTCAATCGAGCGTTTCAGGACAAAGGCAGATGCATTCAATTCGGCCGTTCTGGATGCCGGGCAACGGTTTATCAGTACCCATGAAGACAATATGGCCAGCCTTTTTGTCCTGATGAATGAACTGCGGACCCGCCTTCAACCCCAGGACCTGGAAAAGAAATTCAATCAACTCTCCGGGAGGGTCCGGGAAAGCAAATTCGGGCTCGCTGCGGCCGAGTATGTGAAAGAAGTTAATTTCAATGCCGTAGGTGATATGGCTCCGGACTTCACCGAGAAGGATACCCTGGGCAGACCGGTAAGCCTTTCCATGTTCCGCGGCAAATATGTCCTGGTGGATTTCTGGGCCAGCTGGTGCGGCCCCTGCAGGGCTGAAAATCCGAATGTTGTTGCGGCCTACCAGATGTTCAAAAACCGGAATTTCACGGTTCTGGGTGTATCCCTCGATGATAACCGGTCCAGCTGGCTGCAAGCCATCCACCAGGACGGCCTTTACTGGAGCCAGATCAGCGACCTTCAGCACTGGAACAATGCTGTGGCCATCCAATACCGCATTACCTCCATCCCCGCGAACCTTCTGATTGGCCCGGACGGGAGGATCCTCGCGAAAAACATCCGGGGAGAAAACCTTTTCAACACCCTTCAGGCCGTTTTAAAATAACCCCGATTTCTTTGGGAAAATGAAATATTTATCCCCTATTACGAAATTTTCGTAGATTTACGAAAATATCGTAGATTCGTTTACGGAAAGCGCCGGAAGGCCTTTCCCTCAACCCATCGCCATGATCTTTCTGGTCA